>NZ_JBJMLX010000087.1:0-34849 GCF_045805085.1 Niastella sp. | reverse complement strand
GCAAAGAGAGATCCTGGGAACAAAAGTTGAACCTGACCGGATGGATATAAAAGACTTTACGCCCGGAAATATTCACAAGATCATGCTGCGCGATACGCCGGAAAAGATCAGTGTGATTGATAAGAAATTAAGAGCTCATGGAGAGGTGAATGTGTTCAAAACCAGGGATACGACCCTGGAAATATTTGATACCTCCTGTTCAAAAGCAGTATCCGTAAAATTTATGTCTGAGCATTTTAATATTCCGCTGGAGAGCATGATGGCTATCGGCGATAGCGAAGGAGATAAAGAAATGATCCGGACGGTGGGTTATGGGATTGCCATGGGAAATGCAGAAGAATCAATAAAGGAGATCGCTTTTGATGTTACCGCCTCTAATGATGAAGATGGGGTAGCCAAGGCATTGAAAAAATATTTCCCATAACACTTACCAGGGAATAGCAAGCGTTATGGGTTAAAAGTTGTTTCAATCAGTTGTAGCGCCTTTTTCGCCTATAAACCATTGCTCCTTGTTCCTGAACAATACATTGAAGGTGGTTAATGAACCGTAGATGCGGGTAATGTATTGTTGCAGGTTCACCTTGTCCTCATCGCTCAATGTTTTGTGTGCATTGATCTGTTGTTCCAGCACGCGCAGGCGATCGCGCAACATCACTATTTTATGAAAGAACACATCGATAGGCAGTTCTTTTCCCTTTTGGGTTTTATCGGCCGGTTGTAGGATCATAAGGCCGTTTTTCCAGCGGTCGCCCAAGGGAACAATCTCCTGAAAACCGCCCCACAGGCGTAATACCTTTAACAACGATCTTTCTACCTCACTGTTTGTTTCTATTTCTTCAGTAATATTTTCCGGAATGATCTCTTCCAGGCTACTGTCGTTTTTATCAATCTCTTTAATGCCATGATTAATAAAAGAGATCAGGTATGTTGCGTACCTGATACCAACTATTACACCGGGGCCGTGTTGCCGGTGTTGTAAACGGGTGCCGATGCCGAGGTTAAGTTGATCCATATTGCAATTTACAAATCGTGGTTGTTACTTTTTATAAAATTCATACAGGGCTATTTATTCACAGTCAGGTTTATTCTTTTCTTATAGTACCTGGTGAGCGTCATTATCGCCAGTGGAATGATGGCTGGCATCCAGATGGCTATGTGTGGAAACATCAAATACACCAGCACCATCAGTAAGAAGATGATGGGTACTGTAATGGCCCGCATGGAATAATAGCTGGCTACCTGTTTTGCCAAACCTTCACTTAATTCATGTTTGGGATTGCTAACACTGCGCCACATCAAATAATTCATAAAACCTAAAAAGCAAACGTTGCCGATATACAGCAGCACCGGTGTTTTTAAATAATAAGAAATGTATTCACTGTAAAAGGCACTCGTAAATGGCATTAATATAACTGCCAGCAGAAAGAAAAGATTCAACCACATCAAACGCAGGTTATAATTCACCACAAAACCAAACAGACGGTGATGGGTTGTCCAGTATTGACCAATAATCAAAAAGCTGATGAGAAAGCCAATGAATTTGGGGATCATTTTATTGAGACTTTCGGCCAGTTTATGATCCGTAACATCGGTTATAATGGCCGGTACTTTTAATTCAATGGCCAGTAAAGTGATGGCGATAGCGAATACAGCATCGCTAAACAGGATCATTCGTTCAAGTTGAAATTCTTTTTTCAACTCGTTGTGCAGTGGGTTCATGTGACTGAGTGAGTTTTGGTTAAGGAAAAAGATCTACTAATAATTCATGGCCTGGTAAACCAGCACCTTGTACAGGTTACCCAGGTTGCCCCAACTTGTGGGCCAGATATTGCGATAAATTAATGCAACCAGTTTTTCTTTGGGATCAACCCAATAGGTGGTGCTAAACATGCCGCCCCATTCAAAAGTGCCTTCCTGGGTGGGTAATACTGCGCTGCCTTTTTCAGTGGTTATGCCAAAGCCCAGACCGAATTTATTGGGTCCGCGGCTGAGGTCACCGATCTGGTTCATCGTCATCATGCGCACGCTGTTATGGCTTAACAGGCGTTTTCCATTGTATTCACCGCCATTCAACAACATTTGCAGAAGGATGGCATAATCATACACGGTTGAAGAAAGACCTGCCCCGCCTGAATAGTAAGTACCATTCATGTTGGGATAATCGCGGTACATATCTCCATATAAACTTAATTTCTCTGGCATTTTCACCGGCCGTTTGGTACTGGTGTCTTCGGTGTACAGCATGGCCAGTCTGCTTTTTTTATTCTCAGGCAAATAAAAATAAGTGTCCTTCATGCCCAATGGGTCAAAGATGCGTTTTTGAAAGAAGTCTTTCAGGCTCATGCCCGATACTATTTCAACCAGGTAACCCAATACATCGTCGTTCAATCCATAGGTCCATTTTTCGCCGGGCTGGTGAAACAGGGGCAGACCGCCTAAAATTTTCATTTTATCGGCCAGTTTAAATTCAGGAATACCAATACCACCTACCACGCCGGCTTTATAATAAATGTTCTTGGCTTCGGTAGTGCCTATCTGGGCATAGCCCAAACCGCTGGTATGGGTGAGCAGGTCGCGGATGGTGACCTCTCTTTTGGCAGGAACCGTGGTATATGTTGTATCGGCCTTATTGTATTTATCTAATACTTTGGGATTTTTGAATTCCGGAATGAATTGAGAGATGGGATCATCGAGTAAGAATTTCCCTTCTTCGTACAACATCATTATGGCCACACTGGTAATGGCTTTTGTTTGTGAGGCAATACGGAAGATAGCGTCTTTTTGAAGCGGGGCTTTTGTATCGAGGTCGTTATAACCAAAGTTTTTATAATATACGATCTTGCCATCATGAACGATCATGGCTACTGCTCCGTTCATCCGGCCTTTATCAACATATTCTTTCAGCACGGTATCGATGCGGGTTAACCGTTTTGCCGAAAAACCGCCTGCTTCCGGCGTAGCCGCCATAGTAAGAACCGGATGGGCACTTTGGGAAAAGGTAACGGTGGTGATGAGTAGGAGTAGGGAGAGTGTGCTAAACTGTCTCATGATAACGGAAGATGTTTGAGCAGTAAGTTAGGGAAAAAGTTGACCAGTTGACGAGTTAACGGGTTAACAAGTTGACAAGGGATTGAAGTGTGGCTTAAGAGGTAAGAAGTGGATAGTTGACAGAGTTGATAATGGAAGTTGACCAGTTAACTAGTTGACGAGTTGACAGGGAATATAAGACAATTGAATGATTTGATCCCTCGACTACGCTCAGGGTCCTGGCGTCGAAAACCGAAAACCGGAAACAGGTGACCGGTAACCGGCAACCTGAAACTTGTAACCTGTAACTGCCTCTTTACAATCTACAATAAACAAATGACCTTTCAGTTATCTTGTTTCCGCAGTTCCCCCATTACTTCCTTCCACTTCATATATCTATCATAGCACTGCTTAATATAGGATTGCAGCTCGTAGTCGGTAGCGCTCTCAACAAGCACAATATCGGGTTTGTAGCGTACCATAAAAGTATCCAGGTCGGCGCCTTTGAGTTGGGTGAGCCGGATAACGAGTGCCCGGCTAAAGCGGTGTTCGATATATTTATCTTTTTCTTCTGCCATTAACCGGTCGCGAAAGTTCGCCATGCGCCGGTTCTTTTTAAAGTTGAACACATCTACCAGCTGGTCGAGGTCAACGCCTACAGCAGCATTTTGTGTATTGGGATGAACGATTCCAAGCCCCGGTTTTTTATAGTTGAAAACCTTGGCGTATTCTTCGCGGTTGGCAATAGAATCAAGGTGGTAATTGCGGGGTTTTACCATGATCGTCTTCAGCTCTGTAACATTTACGTGCAACGAGATCTCGAAATTCTGCTGGTTGGGAATGGCTGCAATGGGATATTTAGGCGTGCCTTTACCCAGGTAAGAGAACCAGATTGAATCGGATTCCTTAGCATATATAGTATATCGCCCCAAAGAGTCGGTTGCAGTCCCTGTTCCGCCGGTACTTTGAACGCTTACTGAAACCAGGGGCACCTGCTGCGTCATGTCGAACACTTTACCTCTCACCTGAACCTGCAATTGGCCAAAGCCTGCGAGGGAACCGGATGCCAGTAAGATTAAAATTATGTACCGTTTTAAAATCAAGTTTCTGGGTTTGAGTTTGTGATATTATGCAAGAAAAGGATAAAAATGTATTCTGGTAGATTTATTTAACACGATTTTGCAGGTCTTCAATCACTTTTTCTACAATAACGGGATAGTGCTCATGTTCCAGTGCATGGATCTTTTGCGCCAGGGAATCGGGCGTATCGCCGGCTTCGATGGTACAGCGGGCCTGAAAGATCAGCTGGCCATGGTCATATAATTCATCCACATAATGGATGCTGATGCCGCTTTCGGTTTCTTTGGCTGCTATCACCGCTTCATGAACAAAACGGCCATACATGCCTTTGCCTCCATAGTTTGGCAACAGCGCCGGGTGTATATTAATAATGCGTTGCGGGAAGGCCTTAACTAATTGAACAGGAACTTTCCATAAAAATCCGGCCAATACAATAAAATCAACATTATGTTGTTTAAGTTCATCGACGTAGGCATTGCCCCTAAAGAATTGTTCTTTCTCTATTAACAAAGAAGGAATATTTTCATTTTGTGCAATGGTTAATACGCCAGCGCCTGGTTTGTTGCAAACGATTAATGCTATTTTAATTTGGGAATGCTTCCGGAAATGATCGATCAGCTTTTGAGCATTCGATCCAGCGCCCGATGCAAAGATGGCAACGTTAATAGTCTGCATATTATTAATTATCTACGTTATAGTTCTTGGTTAAGCAATTAACACTATCCTTCGATCTGTTACCGTTCAGTTTCATGCGTTGCAAAAAATGCCGGTAATGACAAAGACACGCAGTTTGAAAATAACTGGGTGGCATTGACGTGTCATTTTGTTTCAGTCGTTGAAACAGGAACGCAAAAGTGCAGGAAAATTTTGGGGTGAAGAAAAGTCAATTTTATCATCAGGTTACGAGATGCGAAACTTTAGTTGTCAACTTGACAAAAGCATGACATTTCTGACTGAACCGTTTTAACAAAGGGGGTAAAATCGGCTGAAACCCACGCCCAGTCTGCATTAAAAAAATTTTAAACAGGTTGTGATTTTGTTAATTTCCTGACTTATTTTTGCACCCAATTCGGGAAATTTTTCCACATAATTTCATCATATCCAGCAATATGATTGATCATAGAGCAACAGTTAAGCGAATCCTCTTCAGTGCATTGTTCTTTTTGTTATTGTCGGTCGGAAATAAGTTATCAGCTCAGGATGGGAAGGCCATTTTTCAAAACAATTGTGCTTCCTGTCACTCTGTCTTCAAAGATCTGACTGGCCCTGCATTAGGTGGAGTAACATCACGAGGCCCCTGGACTGACCGTAAAAAGATTTACGAGTGGGTTCATAATCCGTCAAAATTCATGACTACAGACCAATATACCGCTGGTCTGAAGCAGAAGTTTAATGGGGTAGTAATGACTTCATTCGATGCGTTATCGACAAAAGAGATCGATGCCGTTATCGACTACGTAGAAAAAACAGCTAAAGCCGGTCCATCAACCACTACTACGCCCAATGGTAATACTACGGGCGGTCAGGTAATGGATGAGAAAGACAATTCTATCCTGTACGGTGTATTAACGCTGATCCTTGCAGTTGTAGCCCTGATTATGCTGCAGGTGAACAGCAATCTTAAAAAACTGGCCGATGATAAAGATGGTCTCCCTGCTTACGAGCCCATCCCATTCTATCGTAACAAGTCGTACATCACTTTATTAGTACTGGTCCTGTTTGTAATAGGCGGTTTTTATATAGTGAAAGGCGCTATCGGTTTAGGCCGCAGCCAGAACTATCAACCAGAGCAACCTATTTTCTACTCCCATAAAGTACACGCCGGTGTAAACCAGATCAACTGTCTGTACTGTCACGGTGGTGCAATGGAAGGCAAAAGTGCCAATATTCCTTCAGTGAATATTTGTATGAACTGTCACATGACCATCAGCGAATACAGCGGTACTGCAGGCAAACTGTTCCGTGAAGACGGTACAGAGGTTAATGGTACTGAAGAGATCAAAAAGATCTATGCAGCTGCCGGTTGGGATGCTTCTAAAAAGCAATACACAGGTGAGGCTCATGAAATTTCATGGACCAAAATTCACAACCTGCCCGATCACGTATTCTTTAGCCACGCTCAACACGTGAATGCCGGTAAAGTACAGTGTCAAACCTGCCATGGTGAGATCACCAAAATGGATGAAGTATACCAATTTGCTGATTTAAGCATGGGCTGGTGTATTAACTGTCACCGTACAACTAAAGTTAACTTTGGTGGTAAAGGCGGCGAAGAAGGCAACAAGTTCTACAGCATCTATAAAAAGTATCACGACGAGATCAAAGAAGGTAAAAGAGACAGTGTAACCGTAAATGATATCGGCGGTACAGAGTGCCAAAAGTGTCACTACTAGTATAGTGCTGATTTGCTAAGCCAAATGAATCCTAAATCCACCTGCCAAAAAGCAGGTGCTCAAATTCACAAATTCTCAAATAATAGATAAATGGCTAATAAAAAGTACTGGCAGAGTTTCGGAGAGCTCAATAACAGTGAGGCCTATGAAAAGTCCATTTCAAACGAATTCAAAGAAGAATTGCCGTTTGAAAGTGTAGATAAGAAAGGATTGGATGTCAGTCCTGCCTCGCGTAGAGACTTTTTGAAATATCTTGGTTTTAGTACAGCAGCGGCAATCGTTGCGGCCAGTTGCGAAACTAAAGTTAGAAAGGCGATCCCATATGTGAATAAGCCACAGGATATGGTGCCTGGTGTTGCTGATTACTATGCTACTACTTATGTAAGTGGCGGTGAAGTAATACCGGTTGTTGCCAAAGTGCGTGATGGACGCCCCATTAAATTAGAAGGTAATACCCTGTCTACATACAGCAAAGGCGGTTCTTCTGCCCGCATGCAGGCATCGGTACTTGACTTATATGATACAGCCCGGTTGAAAAGTCCATTTGCCAATAACACTGCTACCAGCTTTGATGCAGTTGATCGCGAGATCAAAGGAGCATTAGCTGGTTTGGGTGCTGGTCAGCTGGTTTTATTAACTTCTACCATCACTTCGCCTTCTGCCAAACAGGTTATTGCTGAATTCCTGGCTAAATATCCCGGCAGCAAGCACGTTCAGTTCGATGCCGTTTCTTACACCGGCATGTTACTGGCCAACGAAGCTACCTTCGGAAAACGCGCTATTCCTTCATACAACTTCGATAATGCACAAACCATCGTGAGCCTTGGCGCCGACTTCCTGTGTACCTGGTTAAACCCTGTTGAGTTTCAACATGGTTACAGCAAAAACCGTAAGGTGCATGAGAAAAAGGTGGAAATGAGCAAACATTTCCAGTTCGAAAGCATGATGAGCACCACTGGCGCCTCTGCCGACGAGCGTTTTGTACACCGCCCATCTGAAGCTGGTATTGTAGCAGCTGCTTTATTAAGCGCTGTAAATGGCCAGGGTGCTACAGGCGTATCTGGTAAATTAAAAACAGGCATTGAAAAAGCTGCTAAAGAACTGGTTGCCAATAAAGGCAAAGCCCTGGTTGTTAGCGGCAGCAATAATACCCAGGTACAGATCATTGTAAACGCCATCAACGAAGCCCTCGGTGCTTACGGTTCTACTATCAGCTGGGCCAGCCCCATTCTGTTGCACCAGGGTATTGATAGCGAAATGGTTTCCCTGGTTCAGGATATGGAAGCCGGCCGCGTAGGAGCCCTGCTCATCTACGGCGCCAATCCTTCTTATGAGTACTTCGACGCAGATCGTTTCAATAAAGGGTTGAAATCAGTTAAGCTGTCTGTTTCATTCAACGACAGAAAAGACGAAACAACCAAATTGTGTAAATATGTTGTACCGGCTCCTCACTTCCTCGAAAGCTGGGGCGATGCAGAACCAAAAGCTGGTTTTGTGAGCCTGATACAACCTACTATCAACCCACTCTTCATCACAAGACCTTTTGAGGAAACATTACTGAAATGGGCTGGTAACACCACTCCATGGGATGTATACCTCAAAAACTACTGGATCGCCAAATTAGGCAGCCAGGCTACTTTTGATAAAGCATTGCAGGATGGTGTAATTGAAACAGCGGCTACTGAAGGGGCTGCTACTTTCAATGGCGGTCCTGTGGGCCAGGCAGTAGCTGCTGCCAATGGTATGAAGAAAGGTGGTGAATACGAAGTAGTGATCTATCAGAAAGTGGGCGTTGGCGCCGGTAAACAAGCGAACAACCCCTGGTTGCTCGAGTTACCTGATCCTATCACCCGCGTAAGCTGGGATAACTACGCAGTTATTTCTCCTGCACTGGCTAAAAAATTCGACATCGACCTGAACGACAGAAGATCTGCCGACAAGTACGAGGTGGAGGTAATGAAGCCTGTTATTAAAGTAAAAGTTCGCGGTAAAGAAGTTGAACTTCCAATTATAGTAATACCTGGTACACAGGAAAACACCATCGCAATAGCTGTTGGTTATGGTCGCGATAAAAGTGTTGGCCGTTCAGTAACTGCCTCTGATGGCGCTGAGGGTACCTTAGGTAAAAACGCCTACCCATTCTTAAGCTTCAATGGTTCTACCATTGAGTGGAATGGCCAGGCTGAAATGGAAAAAACTGACAAACTTTACAAAATTGCTCAGGGACAAACACACAACAGCTACGAAGGCCGTGAAGGTGTTATCCGGGAAGTAACTTTTGAAGAATATAAGAAAGATCCGAACGTAATTTTCCACGAAAGAGAGAAAGAACTGGAGCATTACGGTGGCATTCAAGGCTTTGCAAAAGAAGGCACCCTCTACCCAGACTATCCTGGTGAATTGAAGCCTGGTATCAAGTGGGGGATGAGCATCGACCTGAACAGTTGTTTTGGTTGCGGCGCCTGTGTGGTAGCCTGTCACATTGAGAACAACGTTCCGATCGTAGGTAAACACGAGGTAGCGCGTTACCATGATATGCACTGGTTGCGTATTGACCGTTACTTCAGTGGTAACCCTAATGATGCAGAAAGCATCCAGACTGTGTTCCAGCCAATGCTGTGTCAACATTGCGACAACGCGCCTTGCGAAAACGTTTGTCCGGTGGCCGCAACACACCACAGCAGTGAAGGCATCAATATGATGGCTTACAACCGTTGTATCGGAACCCGCTATTGCGCTAATAACTGTCCTTATAAAGTACGTCGTTTCAACTGGGCCGATTACACTGGCGCAGACAGCTTCCCCAACAACCAGCAACCGCTTGTTGACGAGGGCAACCTGGACGATGTTGTTCTGATGATGAACGATGACCTTACCCGCATGGTACTGAACCCTGATGTTACAGTACGTAGCCGTGGTGTAATGGAAAAATGTTCATTCTGTGTTCAAAGAACTCAGGCTGGTAAACTGGAAGCTAAAAAACAAAATCGTCCTTTAGCGAATGATGATGTGAAAACAGCTTGTCAGCAGGCTTGTTCGGCAGACGCCATCGTGTTTGGTAATGCCAACGATAGCCAAAGCTTAGTGAGCCAGGTGCGTAAACAAAATAACTCACGTTTGTACCACGCACTGGAAGAAACGCACACTATGCCTAACGTAAACTACCTGGCTAAGGTTAGAAACACAGCAGAGATCAGCAATGAAGGTGTACTGGGTACTATTATAGGAGGAAGCCACGCTGAAGAAGCGCCTGCAGAAGCTGCACCTGCTGAACACAAAGGATAAGTTGATTAGGTAATTATAAATTTTTCAGCTACCGTTTTCCCGATGTATCGGGATGAATAGCTAAAAGCATATAACATGTCATTAATTAGATACGAATCGCAAGTAAGACCTCCGCTGGTAGATAACAACAAAGATTATCATCAGGTAACGGAAGATATTGTGCGGCCTATTGAATCGGCGCCTTCCCGCCTTTGGTGGACTGGTTTCCTGATCTCGGTTGCTTTGTTGGGTTTTGGTGTTTTCTCCATCTACCGTGAGGTGACCTATGGTGTAGGCCAATGGAACCTGAGTAAAACGATCGGTTGGGGCTGGGACATCACCAACTTCGTATGGTGGGTGGGTATCGGTCACGCCGGTACACTGATCTCAGCGATCCTGTTGCTGTTCCGCCAGGGATGGAGAACGGGGGTGAACCGCGCTGCGGAAGCGATGACGATCTTTGCGGTAATGTGCGCCGGTCAGTTCCCGATCTGGCACATGGGTCGCGTATGGATGGCCTTCTTCGTATTACCTTACGCCAATACCCGCGGTCCTTTATGGGTGAACTTCAACTCCCCACTGTTATGGGACGTATTCGCGATCTCTACATACTTCACTGTATCATTATTGTTCTGGTACTCTGGTCTGTTACCTGACCTGGCTACTGTACGTGACCGCGCTAAATTGAAATGGCGTAAATACATGTATGGTCTGCTGTCATTTGGTTGGACCGGTTCTACCAAACACTGGCAACGTCACGAAAGCTTATCACTGGTTTTGGCCGGTATGAGTACACCGCTGGTATTGTCAGTACACACGGTGGTATCTTTCGACTTCGCTACTTCAGTAATTCCCGGATGGCACACTACCATCTTCCCGCCTTACTTCGTTGCGGGCGCCATCTTCTCTGGCTTTGCGATGGTGCAAACACTGTTGCTGATCAGCCGTAAAGTGCTGAAGCTGGAAGATTATATTACCATCGAGCACATTGAGGTAATGAACAAAGTAATTGTATTAACCGGTTCAATTGTAGGTATTGCCTATCTGACCGAGTTGTTTATATCATGGTATGGTCAGAACCCGAACGAAGGCTGGGCCTTTGCGCAAAACCGCGTGAACCTGTTCAGCCCCTACGGTTGGAGCTACTGGCTGATGATGGGTTGTAACGTAATTTCTCCGCAGATCTTCTGGTTCCGCAAACTGCGCCGTAACATTGTGGTTACCTTCTTCATGTCGGTTATCGTAAACATCGGTATGTGGTTCGAGCGCTTTGTGATCATCGTTACCTCTATTTACCGTGACTATTTACCAAGTAGCTGGGCTACTTACTACCGTCCTTCTATTTGGGAAGTTGGTTTCTATCTGGGAACATTTGGTTTGTTCTTTACCTGCTACTTCCTGTTCTCTAAATTCTTCCCGATAATTGCGGTGGCTGAGATCAAGCACATTCTGAAAAAGAATGGTGATAGCTTTAAGAAGAATATGTACCAGTACGAGAAAGTTAGTGTGGATGAGTTTTATCATGAAACACATTCAGAACACCACTAATTAAGTACGCAGACAAAAGCGAAAGAATAAATAAGTCAGAATATTTAAAATCATTATATGGCTGTTAAAAAATTTGTTGTCGGTTGTTTTGATGAGGAGGGAGCGTTATTTGATGCCGTTAAAAAAGTACGTAAATCAGGTTATAAACTGCATGAGGTATATACTCCTTTCCCTATTCACGGCTTAGACAAAGCCATGGGTTTGCGTGATACCAGCATTCATACAGCCGGATTTTTGTATGCTATATTTGGTACTACCAGCATGTTATCTTTCATGACCTGGTGTTTAACTACCGACTGGCCATGGAACATTGGTGGTAAACCGCACTTTGCATTACCAGCCTGGATACCTATCACTTTTGAGTTCACTGTATTGTGTTCCTGCGTGGGTATGGTATTAACTTTCTGCTATCTGTGCCAGTTAGCACCTTTTGTAAAAAAGCACCACTTTAACCTGCGTTCAACCGATGACCAGTTCACAATGGTGATCGAGTGTACTGCCAAGACAAACGAGGCTGAATTAAGTTCGTTCATGGGCAGTATCGGCGCCAGGGACATCAATGTACAGAATGCCGAAACCGGCTGGTGGTTAGGTAGATATGATAGAGATCAAAAATTATACGAAGGTCAAAGCGAAACTGTATCTGCATAATATCTGAATACTTTAAGATGAAAAAATTATCAATTGTTTCTGTTTTAGTGCTGGCTGTGGTAGCATGGAGTTGCAACGAGGACGTACGTAGAACTCCGGGTCACGTATATATGCCTGATATGGCTTATAGCCGTGCATATGAAACTTATGCACCCATAGATACACTCGCTAAGCAGGGTATTCACTATAACCGCCTGCCGGTAGCCGGAACAATTAAACGCGGTGAATTACTGCCTTTTCCCCTTGCAAAAGATAAAGCTGGCGATACAAGCAATTATGTAGCGTCCACTCATATAACAAATCCTTTACCTGCGCTGGATGCAGTAAAGATGAAAGAGGCAGAACGCCTGTATCTCGTAAACTGTGGTATTTGCCATGGTACTGCGCTGGATGGCAATGGCCCCCTGTACAAGGGTGGCGAAGGCCCGTTCTCAGCAGCACCCGCAAACCTCGGAAGTGGTCCAAAGTATGTTAGCATGCCCGAAGGACAGATGTTTTACTCTGTTACTTATGGTAAAGGACAAATGGGTAGCTATGCTTCTCAGTTGAGCACTACACAACGCTGGATGGTGATTCATTACATCAAATCCAAACAAGGTGGTGGCAAGCAGGCTGAAGCAGCAGCTCCTGCATCTGATTCAACAGCAGCAGCAAAACCAGCCGCTACAGGTGCAGCCAAAAAACCAGCTGCAGATACAACAGCTAAGAAGAAAATATAACTGACACGAACACAGAACATATAAATTACTGATAATGGCTATTAAAGAATTTTTCGACATCCCCGCACGGTACAAGAACTGGTCAATGGCATTGATGGGAGTCGGCGTTTTATCTGTTATCATCGGTTTTATATTATATGGAACCGGTGAACACCACGGCGCAAGATTTTGGGCTACCATGTTGCAGAACAGTACTTACTTTTTGCTGATCACCAACGCGGCTATGTTTTTCATCTGCGCAACTACCCTGGCCATGGGCGGTTTTCAGATGGCGTTCCGCCGTGTTTCAGAAGCCATTTCTATAGCCGTAATTCCTTTAGGTATTATTGCGCTTGTCGTTTTAATAGCCCTTTGTGTAATTGATCCTCATATCTACCATTGGTTACATCCCCAGGGTGATAAGATCCTGGAAGGCAAATCAGGCTTCCTGAACAGCGGATTTTACATCGTCTGGACCATTCTTACCATTGGTCTGTGGATTGTTCTGGGTTATAAAATGCGCCAGTTATCGCATGAGCTGGATAATAATCCACTGCCCGATACTGAATCTGGCCGTCGCTATATTTTCAAAAACAGCGTTTGGGCTTCTATCTTCATCGTATGGTTTGGTTTAACTGCTATGTCAGTTACTCCATGGTTGTGGTTGATGAGTTTGGATGCACACTGGTTCAGCACCATGTACAGCTGGTATACTTTCGCCAGTACATTCGTTGCCGGCCTGGCGCTCATCACTATTTTTGTAGTGTATATGAAAAACCAGGGCTACCTGGAGTACACCAACGAAGAGCATATTCATGACCTGGGTAAGTTCATGTTTGCCTTCTCTATCTTCTGGACATACTTATGGTTTGCTCAATACATGCTGATATGGTATGCAAACATTCCTGAAGAAACTATCTATTTCAAATCACGCGTAACCACCAATCATCATAGCGGTGCATACACCGGTCTGTACTGGTTTATGTTCTGTATCAACTTCATCGCACCAATTTTGATATTGATGCGCCGCGGTTCAAAAAGAAATTATACCACGGTTACATTTATGGCAATCGTGATAATTTTCGGTCACTGGTTGGATTTCAATCAAATGGTATTTGCGAGCCTGTTCCCTGAGCATGTACAGCTGAACCTGTTTGATTTTGGTGTGGCGGCCGGTTTTGTAGGTTTGATCATGTATTCAACTGGTAAGGCAATGGCGAAATATCCCTTGCTTGCGAAAAACCATCCGTTCATTAAAGAAAGTATTATCCATCATACCTAACAGGATTCAAACAGGTGTGATACTTAATAAATCAGCGAACTTTGTTTCGATAGTATAAAAATTATTGAAAGATCATGACAACTACCGGAGTATTTTTGTTAGCCATCCTGGCGCTTGGGTTTCTGATTACGTTTCAGATAGCCAAGGCGAGTGAGTATGTATCCGTTTTAAAGGGAGAAAAAAAGTCTTTCGAGCAAAATAACAGGATCAACGGATTCCTGATGGTAGTGTTCCTCGTACTGGGGCTTATAGGGGTGTACCTGTGCAATGAAGCACTGTATCCCAAAACATTGATGGTTCATCCATCGGCTTCTGACCATGGTGAGAACATCGATACCATGTTGAAGATCACCATACTCATTACCGGTATTGTGTTTTTCATTACCCAGATCTTATTATTCTGGTTTGCTTATAAATATCAGTACAACGACAAAAGAAAAGCATTCTACTATCCCCATAATAACAAACTCGAAGTTTTGTGGACAACCGTTCCCGCCATCACTTTGTGCTTGCTGGTAGGTTTCGGTTTGTATTACTGGTTTAAAATTACCGGTGAAGCGCCTGAAAACGCTATGAGAGTAGAGATCACCGGCCGTCAGTTCGGTTGGATCTATCGCTACCCGGGTAAAGACAATACCTTTGGGAAGAAATATTTCCGCATGATCGATGAAGCCAATGGCAATATGCTGGGTATGGTATGGAAAGACTCTGCCATGGAAACGCCAAACGGTGTTCAAAATCTGAAAGCAGATGCTACAGGTTATGATGATATCATCGAAACATCGGCCATGTACCTGGTAAAAGATAAACCAGTAAAATTGATCATCAATTCACGCGACGTTATCCACGACGTTGGTTTACCACACTTCCGCATGAAGATGGATGCCGTTCCCGGTACGCCAACTACTATGTGGTTTACGCCCAAGTACACTACTGAAGAAATGAAGAAGATCACTAATAACCCCAATTTTGAATATGAGATCGCCTGCGACCAAATGTGCGGTAACGGTCACTATTCAATGAAAGGGCTTATTAAAGTAGTAACCGAGCAGGAATATAAATTCTGGTTGGCACAACAGAAGCCGTCGTACAAGCCTGCTGAAGTGGCGCCTGCTGCATCACCTGCACCAGTTGCTGATTCAACAAAAACAGCTGCTGCCGGTACACCAAAAGCAGTATTGGCTGCTAACTAAAACCAGAGACTTTAAACAGAATTATTACGACCTCAAAACAAGATACAATGAGCCACGGTCACGCAGAAGTTTTAACATCGCATGAAGTGCATCACGATGAGCATGGCGCGCATCATCACCAACAGTCGTTTATTTCAAAATACGTATTCAGCCAGGATCACAAGATCATTGCGAAGCAATTCCTGATCACTGGTATGATATGGGCCATTATTGGTGGTTTGATGTCAGTGTTGTTCCGCTTGCAATTAGGTTACCCCGACCAAACTTTCCCCTGGCTGGAAGATATTCTGGGTAACTGGGCAAAAGGCGGTAAGATCACCCCTGAGAACTATTATGCATTGGTAACCATGCACGGTACCATTCTGGTATTCTTCGTGTTAACCGGTGGCTTAAGTGGTACATTCGCCAACTTCCTCATTCCTTTACAGGTAGGTGCACGCGATATGGCTTCGCCAATGATGAACATGTTGTCATACTGGTTCTTCTTTGGCGGTAGCATCGTAATGTTGTCTTCCCTGTTTATTCAAACCGGTCCGTTCAGCGGTGGTTGGACAGCCTACCCGCCATTGAGCGCCCTGGGTGATGCGTCACCTGGTTCTAAAACCGGGATGGATCTGTGGATCACAGCGATGGCCATGTTCGTAGTATCTTCTTTATTAGGTGGTTTGAACTACGTTTCTACTGTATTGAACCTGCGTACCAAAGGTATGAGCATGACCCGTTTGCCTTTGACCATCTGGGCCCTGTTCTTCACCGCGGTTTTAGGTATCTTATCTTTCCCTGTGTTATTATCAGGTTTCATCCTGTTGCTGTTCGATCGTCACGGCGGCACCAGCTTCTACCTGTCAGATATTTATATTGCTGCTACCAATACCGCATTGCCAAATGAAGGCGGTAGCGCTATCCTGTACCAGCACTTGTTCTGGTTCCTGGGTCACCCCGAGGTGTACATCATCCTGTTGCCAGCGATGGGTATGGCGTCTGAGATCCTCTCAGTTAACTCACGCAAACCGATCTTTGGTTACATGGCGATGGTTGGATCGCTGTTCGCTATCACCATCCTCGCCTTCCTCGTATGGGCGCACCACATGTTCGTAACCGGTTTGAATCCGTTCCTGGGCTCAGTATTCGTACTATTGACCCTGTTGATCGCCGTTCCTTCGGCCATCAAAGTGTTCAACTGGTTAACTACCATCTGGAAAGCAAATATCAAGTTTACACCCGGTATGATGTTCGCGTTAGGTTTTGTGAGCCTGTTCATCTCTGGTGGTTTAACTGGTATCTTCCTGGGTAACTCTACACTGGATATTCACCTGCACGATACTTATTTTGTAATTGCGCACTTCCACATTGTAATGGGTGTGTCGGCATTCTTTGGTATGTTCGCCGGTATTTACCACTGGTTTCCCAAAATGTATGGCCGTTATATGAACAATACACTGGCCTTCATCCACTTCTGGGTAACCCTGGTTGGCGCTTACCTCATCTTCTGGCCAATGCACTACGAAGGTTTGGCTGGGATGCCCCGCCGTTACCTGGATTACAGCAACTGGTCATCATTCAACATGTTCGGTGATCTGAACAAGTTCATCTCAACTGTAGCTATCATCGTGTTCGCTACACAGTTACTGTTCGTGTTCAATTTCTTCTACTCTATTTTTAAAGGTAGAAGATTGACTACGCAGAATCCCTGGGGCGCTACTACCCTCGAGTGGACTGCACCTATTCACCCGGGCCATGGTAACTGGGAAGGTGAGATCCCTGAAGTTCATCGCTGGGCTTATGATTACAGCAAGGATGGACGTGATTTCATTCCTCAAACTGAGCCAATCAGTGCGAATGAATCTAAACACTAATTGAGTGTAAGCAGTGGGCAACCACTATTAAAACATATTTTTTAACTGATGGAGCAAGTAACCGTGAAGCAACAGAGTTCTTTAAATATTGCCGGTAAGGTAAAGGATTATATGATGCTGATTAAATTCAGCCTCAGCTTCATGGTTGTGTTTAGTGCTGTTATCAGTTACCTGCTGGCGCCGAAGGTTGTTGAATACGACTGGCTTCACATTATCCTGTTGTTTATAGGTGGCCTGCTGGTAACCGGCAGCGCCAACACCGTAAACCAGATAGTGGAGAAAGATACAGACGCTATGATGGCGCGCACTGCCAAACGCCCGGTAGCATCCGGAAGAATGCAACCGGCAGAAGCATGGGCCTTTGCCATCATTGCGGTAGTGGCAGGTTTATTCATCCTGGGCTATTGCTTTAACTGGTTGTCGGCCGGTTTGGCCCTGTTCAGCTGGTTTGTATATGCCTACATGTACACCCCATTAAAAAAGGTAAGCGCCGTATCGGTGCTGTTAGGCGCCGTGCCAGGGGCTTTACCCTGTTTAATTGGCTGGGCTGCAGGTCAGGATGAATTAAGCGTTGGCGGTTGGGTGCTTTTTGCCATCCAGTTTTTCTGGCAGTTCCCGCACTTCTGGGCTATCGCCTGGATTGCGCACAAGGATTATTCCAATGCCGGGTTTAAACTGATGCCTTCAGTAGAAGGACCTACCAAGTATTCAGCAGTACAGTCGATCATTTACTCACTGGTATTGATACCGGTTGGCACTTTGCCTTACCTGGTTGGCATGAGTGGGATGATGAGTTTCGTGATCGTACTGATAGCAAACCTGTTCATGCTTTGGCAAAGCATACGGCTGTATCGTGAAATGGAGAAGAAAGCCGCGCGCCGGGTAATGTTCACCAGCTATATTTATTTGCCTATAGTATTATTAGCTTTACTGGCCGATAAATTATAAAAGATAAAAACTTTAAAACCGTGATGGCAGAAGCAGTGAGTACGCAACGAAAAAAAATACATCCGCACAAGTTTACCTTGTGGGTAGGCATAGGCAGCATCATTATGATGTTTGCCGGCTTAACCAGTGCCTATATTGTAAAAGGCAGTTTGCCCGGGTTTAGCTCGGTGCATATGCCACAGATCTTTTATTATTCAACTGCCGTGATGCTGCTCAGCAGTTTTACCATGCAATGGGGTCTGAAATCGTTTAAAGAACGGGGTATGCAACAATATCGCCGCTTATTAACGGTTACTATGATCCTGGGAATCCTTTTCATAGGATTGCAGATCACCGGGTTTTCACAACTGTGGAATTCCGGGAACAAACTGGCGGGATCAGCGGGGGCAGGACAGTTCTTATACGTAATTTTCGGATTGCATGCGGTGCACGTTTTAGGCGGCATCATTGCACTGATAGTGATGTTCATAAAAGCATTCAGCGCACGCATCAGGAATTATAATTCAGTACCGGTAGAGGTGATGAGCACCTACTGGCACTTTGTAGACCTGTTATGGGTTTATTTGTTTGTGTTCTTTTTGTTTAAATCTTAATTGCAGAACTACTAATACTAAAATAGCAACATGGCACAAGTAGCAACGGCTAATCAAGGCATGTGGACCGGAGGAAAGAGCCCATTCAAAGTGGAGTATGGCAAGTTAATGATGTGGTATTTCTTAATGAGCGATGCTTTTACTTTCGGCGCATTCTTGATTTCGTACGGAACCATCCGGTTTTCAACTAACTCATGGCCCGACCCCAACCACGTGTTCAGGTCTTTCCCTATCGTGGGCGAAATGCATATTCCGCTGGCGTTCGTGAGCTTAATGACCTTCATCCTGATCATGAGTTCGGTAACCATGGTACTGGCCGTAGGCGCTGGTCATGAAATGAACAGAAAAGAAGTGTTGAAATGGTTAGGCTGGACCATCCTCGGTGGTATCGCTTTCTTAAGCTGCCAGGCCTGGGAGTGGACACACCTGTATCACGAAGGCGCCTGGTGGGGTCATAATCCGTTCATGAACATCGACGGTACAATGTCCTCTACCAACTTTACCAACTTCTTCTTTACCATCACCGGTTTCCACGGATTCCACGTATTGTCTGGTGTAGTGATAAACATCATCATGTTCATCATGACGTATAAAGGTGTGTTCGACAGAAGAGGCCACTACCTGATGATCGAGAAAGCTGGTTTGTACTGGCACTTTGTTGACCTGGTATGGGTATTCGTATTCACTTGTTTTTACCTGTTCTAGTAGGTTGAATATTTCAACTACTGATTATTATAACATAGGCAGTTAATTGATTTATATATAATATTGCGATTATGGAAAATGCACATGTAGCAGCAGTACCGCACACTCACGCACACGACGAGGCACATACTTTCGACAGAAAAGCGATCTGGAGAACTTTCCGGATACTCTTATACATCACGGTATTCGAATTGATTCTGGCAATCACATATTATGAAATTGAGTTTTCGAACCCACACCTGGTAAAACATTTACTGAATGGTGTATTCGTTATACTTACACTGGCAAAGGCTTTCTTTATCATAGCTGAGTTCATGCACTTGCGTCATGAGATCAGAAATCTGATCCTCAGCATTTCTATTCCGGCTTTATTGTTCATCTGGTTTATTACCGCTTTCCTGTGGGATGGAAATTCTTACAAGAACCTGCGTAATACCTACGACAAACATTACAAAGAGCATGCTACTGAAAAAGTAGAGCAAAAAGAGCCGGCTAAACCAGGTGAAAAGGAAGAGCCTGGCAAATTACAATAATGACTTTACTGCTAAATGTGATATAAAAAAGAACCATCGTCACCTGACGATGGTTCTTTTTTTAAGTGGAACGGGTTAATGAGCAATGAGTTACAACGGTTCATCCCATAGGAAATACATAAATGTATTTTATTCAAATAAAAAGCTGCATGGCATTGTGCCTTACGGTAACTTTGCGCAGCAAAAGAAAAACCCGTGAGTCAGAAAGCATTATTAGCCCTGTGTATCGCTATTTTTTTACCGCTTATAAGCTACTTCATTGTAAAGGGAGTTAGCAGGGATGCCATTCATATGCCTCCGCATTACTATGCCGATGATATAGTTGATTCGGTAAAGAATGGAAAAGAAGTAAGGGATACTTTCTGGCACCAGGTAGCCAACATTAAGCTAAGAAATCAGCTGGGTGATTCTGTAACATTAGACAGCTTGCGAGGTAGAATAATAGTAGCCGATTTCTTCTTTACCCATTGTCCCTCTATTTGTCCTACCCTTACAAAGAATATGAAAGGGCTGCAGGACGCGCTTAAAATGAAGGATGTTACCAAAAGATTAGATAGCTCGTTTGTTCAGTTTTTATCATTCACTGTTGACCCCCAAAGAGATACTGTAGAA
Source organism: Niastella sp. (assembly GCF_045805085.1). Taxonomy (NCBI): domain Bacteria; kingdom Pseudomonadati; phylum Bacteroidota; class Chitinophagia; order Chitinophagales; family Chitinophagaceae; genus Niastella; species Niastella sp. Next base: position 14,466 of record NZ_JBJMLX010000087.1, on the reverse strand, counting down.
CAACTGAAAAAATACGCCACGCACTTTGGCGTGAACCCCGATGTGTGGTGGATGCTTACCGGTCCTAAAAAGACCATCTATGATTTTGCGTTGAACGAAGTAAAGCTGGGCCTGCAGGATGGGGAAGGGGTTGACTCCAACTTTATACACACCCAGAAATTTGTAGTGATCGATAGAAAAGGCATTGTGCGTGGTTATTACGATGGACTGGATACAATGGCCCTTTCCAAACTGGCAGAGGATATAACCCTGCTGATGTTGGAAAAAGACAAAAACGAACCTTCGCCAGTATTGGCCCAACTGATAAGCATTTGGCCAATTTACATAGCTGTGATCATAGCTGTTGTGCTATTTGTTTGGATCACGCGCAGACCAGCAAAAGAACCCAAATTTATATAGTTATGCTACCTCCCGTACTGGCAAAAAATGATAAAAAGGCCCACTGGCTCATTCTTGTATTTTCCTTTATAGTTTTTGTTGCGGTGTCGGCATTAAGTCGCATCAAGCTCGATGTAGACCTTGGTTTTAACGTACATGTTTTTGCGCAGTTGAACGCCGTAATTAATGCCATTGTAAGCCTGTTGTTGCTGGCCGGTTTGGCTACAGCAAAACAAGGCAAATATGAACTGCACATGAAGATCATGATCACCGCATTGATCTTATCAGTGATCTTCCTGGTGTCCTACATCTGTCACCATTTATTTGCCGGTGAAACAAGGTTTGGCGATTTGAACCACGATGGTCAAATGAGTCCCGAAGAGATTGCATTGGCCGGTCCCAAAAGAACACTGTATTTTATTATACTCTCCACCCATATTCCGCTTGCTGGTCTTGTTTTGCCCTTTATACTTTATACGGCCTACCGGGCGTTAATTGGTGAATATTCCCAACACAAAAAACTGGCCCGTTACACCTGGCCTGTTTGGTTATATGTTTCAGTAACCGGTGTTTTGGTATATTTAATGATAAGTCCTTATTATTAATATTTTTCCATGCAACAACCCAATGCATTTAGAGTGCTGAAAATACTGCATACCGCTTTATTGATGAGTATGATTATATTCAGCCTGATCGCCATTGTACTGGTTCAGCGGAACCTTGTACCTGCCTCCGGTGAAACGCTTGAACGCAGCTTTCAGGTGATTTGTATCCTGGTATCAGGTGTTATGTTATTGGGTGGGTTCAATCTTTTCAAGAAAAAGATGCTGGCTGCCCGCAATGATACCGGATCGGGTGAGCAAAGGATGGACTTATATCGTTCTGCCTGTATCTTGTGGTGGGCAATGATCGAGGGACCGGGTTTACTGGCAACAATAGGGTATATGCTTACACACAATCTTGCATTTTTAGCGTTGGGGGTGTTTCATATAGCGTGCTTGTTTGTTTTCACCCCTCGTAAGGCGAATATTGTGGTGTTGTTGAATTTGACTAATGAAGAAGTGTCTAGGTTGGAGGGGAAAAAGTAGTTGGAGTGGCCTGGTTAATAGAGAGGGCCGAGTTGACCAGTTAACCAGTTAACCAGTTGACAAGGAATTGAAGCGAGGGATTTGAGGTAAATAGGGATAAGTTGATAGGGTTGATGGAGTTGGTAAAGGGTTGAAAGATGAAACGAGTGAGAGATGAAAATAGTGAGGAATATTACACTGGCGCGAGTCCTTTCACGTTTCACGTTTGACGTTTCACGACTCAGCATTGCCGATTCACGATTGCCGATTCACGACGAAAAGCATTTTATTATATGAAGCAGTTAGTTTGCATCACTCCCGGCCAATTTGAATACCAGCAGGGACAGCAACCGGAGGTTAAAGAAAATCAGTCGTTACTTAAAATAAAACGCATAGGTATTTGCGGAACCGATCTGCATGCCTATGAAGGCACACAGCCTTTTTTTAATTATCCGCGCATTCTGGGTCATGAACTGGCTGCAGAATATGTATCGGGTGATGCGCCTGGGTTTAAAGCGAGCGAACCCGTAACTATTATTCCTTATTTCAATTGTGGGAAGTGTATTGCCTGCCGCAGTGGCAAACCTAATTGCTGTACCAGCATCCAGGTATGCGGCGTGCATGTTGATGGCGGCATGCGTGAATATTTAGTGGTTCCTTCTTATTCATTGTTGCATGGCGATGGATTGAGCTTTGATGAGCTGGCATTGGTTGAACCGCTGGCTATTGGCGCACATGGTGTTCGCCGGGCAGGAGTTCAGCCTGGTGAATACGTACTGGTAATTGGCGCCGGTCCTATTGGCCTGGGCATTATGGAATTTGCCCGCATAGCCGGTGGTCATGTTATTGCCATGGACATCAATGAACAACGCTTACAGTTCTGCCGCGAAAAATTACAGGTAGCGCATACCATCAATGCGGCTACTGATAATGTAATGCAGCGCCTGCAGGAGATCACCAACAACGACATGCCTACCGTAGTGATCGATGCTACCGGAAGTTTAAAGGCTATCAATAATGCATTTCAATACATGGCACATGGCGCCCGTTATGTGCTGGTTGGTTTGCAAAAGAATGAGATCAGTTTTTCCCATCCCGAGTTTCATAAACGCGAAGCTACTTTAATGAGCAGCCGCAATGCCACCAGGGAAGATTTTGACCTGGTAATGAATAGCATGAAAAAGAAACTGGTGAATCCCGCCACCTATATTACCCACCGGGTAATGTTTGAGAAAGTAAAGGATGAGTTTGCGAGTTGGCTGAAACCGGAAACGGGAGTTATTAAGGCTATGGTGGAGTTGGGGTAGGGTTGACCAGTTGACGAGTTGACCAGTTGACGAGTTAACTAGTAGGAAGTTCATAGGGTTGATAAAGTTGATAGCGTTGATAAAGTTGACAGGTTAACGAGTTGATAAGTTAACAGGTTTAATAAAGCCGAGGTATGAGCTTTTGAGATCATTCGCCTTAACGCGAACCCTTTCATCCGCCAGCTGGCGGACCGTTTCACGATTAAGCGGGGCTCAAATGTCGCGAACCCATTGCCGATTCACGATTGCCGATTCACGACTAAATCAACTCCGTCGAAGGATCCCAAAACAGCTTCTTAAAATCAACCACCGTATCATTCTTAACCTTTACGCCTTCTTTCTTCAGCTGCTCTTCCATTTTCGAAGGCGGGTTAAAATGATGTTTACCGGTTAACATACCATTGCGGTTTACTACGCGATGGGCAGGTATTTTAGGTTTGGCTGAATGGGCCGCGTGCATGGCCCAGCCTACCATTCTTGCCGATAGTTTGGTGCCCAGGCAACTGGCAATAGCGCCGTAAGAAGTAACACGGCCCTTGGGGATCTGGCGGGCTACTTCAAAAACCAGCTCGAAAAAAGATTCTTCTTTTTTGCCCGAAGGATTTACGGAAGCCAGTTTTTCCCTGGCGGTGTTATTGGTTTTTTTGCGTGGTGCCATCTTGTTTATATTGATTAAGCAACTGGCTCTTTCGGGGCTCGGGAACATTTACATATTCAAACGGACAGTGCCGGCATCCGTTCCCACAACAATGCCCTCTTTCCAGATGATATTGTGCCGTAAGCACCATATACCCCTGTTCATTATAGTAAAAGTCAACTCCTTCTGTCAGATTCTTCTTCAAGCAATAATATTTTTAAAGCACTTTCTTTATCAGGTAGAGGAGTGGCCGGCAGCATGAATTGTAAATAATGCACCTTGTTGCTTTGGGCAATGTCCAGCCCTTCGTAATGCGTTTTAATTTTCAGCACATCGCTCACTTCACCGGCATATACATCGGCAATGTCCTGTATGATTGGAAGATCATATAAATCGATCACCCATTTGGTGAAACGGTACAGGCTTGGCGAATCGGTTTTCAGGTGAATATAACCACCCGGCCGCATTATTTGTTGGTACAGTTGCAGAAATTTGGGGTGGGTGAGTCTTTTACGGGCCTTGGAGGTCCTTAATTGCGGATCCGGGAACGTAAGCCAGATCTCCGACACTTCACCCGGTGAGAAATAGGTGCCAATACGATCGATCTGAGTACGCAGGAAGCCTACATTGGACAGATTCTCCTGCAAGGCTTTTTTGGCGCCTACCCAAATGCGATTACCCTTCACGTCAACTCCCAGGAAGTTCCGGTCGGGAAATAACCGGCCCAGTCCTAGGGCGTATTCACCTTTACCGCAAGCGAGTTCAAGGGTAATGGGATGATCGTTATGAAAAAAGTTTTTCCAGGTACCGGGCATATTGTCCGGGTATTGCAGCACATTGGAGAATGTGAGTACTTCAGCGAAGCGTTGTAATTTTTTTTGGCCCATGAAGCCGCAAAAATAGGCTAAAAACAAAAATGCCGTCAATATACTGATAGCCAATATAAAGACGGCATTTGAAGCTGTAGAGGGAGGATTCGAACCTCCACGGGGTAGTTAGCCATGGTGCAAATCTGTGGTGGTCAACCCCAGTCGACCAATTGCTTGATCGGCATTACACCACGTTTATCCCAAACCCCCACCCCCGAGACAAGAGGGCATGTCTGCCAAGTTTCATCACTCCACAAGATAAAAACGTGTAAAAAAAGCTGCTGTAGGAGAAGGATTCGAACCTCCACGGGGTTGTTAGCCACGCCCGAAAGCGTAATTTGTCCTTTGTTCCCCACCCCCGAGACGAGGGGGCATGTCTGCCAAATTTCATCACCCCACAGTGTATTTGTCGCTGTTTAAAGAACTATTACAGCACAATATTAAAGAAACTGCCGGTATTGTTGTAAATTATTCAAGAGAAATTTGGAAAGTTTCGATAATATGCAAATATTTGCACTATTGCTTGAATTTTGTAAAAAAACGATTGCAAAAATGGCAGCTAAATTGAATTTGGATAAACTGGACCTGCAGATCATCCACGAGATGATGGATAATGCAGAAATTTCATATGCAGATCTGGGTAAGAAGCTTTTTGTTTCCGGAGGTACAATTCATGTTCGGATAAAAAAACTACAGGAAGCGGGTATAGTCAAAGGTACAAAATTAAATGTGGACCTTAAAGCGCTCGGATACGATGTTATTGCATTTATTGGCATATATCTTGAGAAAAGCTCCCTGTACGATTTTGTAGCTAAAGAACTGCAGCGCATCCCCGAAATTGTACGGTTGAATTATACAACTGGTAACTACAGCATGTTTGCTGAGATCGTGTGTAAAGATATTAATCAATTACGGTTTGTATTACACGATGAATTACAGAAGATAAAAGGAATTGAACGCACCGAAACGTTTATTTCGCTGGAAGAAAGTTTCAGCCGGAACGTTCAGGTTTTTACACAATAGCCAATTTTCATAGTAAAATATGTAAAACGGCAGCTTTTTTGCGTTGTAAGTATAATTCAAAATTTATCTCTACCTATTATGAAAAAATTTATCCTGCTTGGTTTGGCCGTACTCCTTGTTCTTTCTGCTGCTGTGAGTTGTAAAAAGAAGAAAAATGGTAACGAGGGTGGTTGTGGCGAACAGGCAATAAAAGTAACAACCATTCCAGCCATCAACACGGTTGATCCTCCCGCTCCCGGAACTGATTTTCCTTTAGTTGTAAATATTGAAACCATGCCGCCATTAGGCGCTACCGTTATAGTAAATGCCAAAACTGAAAATAATGGTACGGTCTTCTTCACGGAGACTCGCGATAAAGCATTAACATCTAATAGCTTTACCATCACCAAAACACCTCCTGGTGTTAGTTGCCTGGTTACAATTACTGTAACTTCTGCAACCTGTAACACCAATACCTGGTCTGGTACTTATAGATACACGGCTAAATAAACTGGATGATAAATTATACTACCTGCCCTGCGAAAGTTGGGCAGGTTTTTTTATTCCTTCACCTGCAAGGCATCACGTAAACCATTGCCCAGCATATTAAACGCCAGCACCAGTAACATAATGGCAAAGCCGGGCGCCAGTGCCAGCATAGGATTGTGGGTAATTATAAAGTTGTAGTTTTCTTTTATCATTAATCCCCAGCTTGGTTGCGGTGGTTGAACGCCCACGCCTAAAAAGCTTAATCCTGCTTCTATTACAATAGCCGAAGCAAAGTTGGAAGCCGCCATTACCATCACCGGTCCCATTACATTGGGCAGCACATGGCGAAAAATAATCCGGGTATGCGAATAACCCAATGCTTTGGCGGCCTCTACATATTCCAGCTCACGCACGCTTAATACCTGTCCGCGAATAATACGGGCCACACTTACCCACATGGTCAATCCAATGGCAATAAACACCTGCCAAAAGCCTTTGCCCAATACCAGCGTAATGGCGAAAACCAGCAACAGCGTAGGTATGCTCCAGATCACATTGATGAACCACATAATTACCTCATCGGTTCTACCCCTGAAATAACCTGCCAGCGCGCCCAGCAATACGCCGATACTTAATGAGATCAGAACCGTGACCAGTCCTACACCGAGGCTTACGCGAACGCCAACCAACAACCTGCTTAAGATATCGCGGCCATATTTATCAGTTCCCAGGCGGAACTTTTTTGTAGTGATCTTAAAATCACCTTTGGCCGATCCTTCCTGCCAACGGGTTTGGGCTATGGGCAGGGCAACTCTTTCTGAAATACCTTCGTCGATGTATTTCTGAATAAGCAAACTATCGCCTTGTTGGTGATAACCGGTGATGGGAATGTATTGGTATTTATCTTCTTTGCCGGAAAAAAGGCGGTTGAAGAAACCCGCAGATCTGACCTTTCCTGCCCGGGGTAATTCAAGAAATGACTGGGTATAACCGGGTTGTTGACCACCTATTTCCACCACCATCCTGTTGGCATTGGGCGAACCATCCGGCGCTAAAAAGTAGGCAAATACAGCTATCAGTATGGCCAACGCAATAATGGCTATACCAATCAGTGCCCCTTTGTTCTTTTTAAGTCGCCGCCAGGTTGTTCTTGTGGTGGCAGTAGTCATATTGTTATTTCTTTATTCGTCTTCCTTTCCACTCGTAATGTCCAAATTTACCCAACCAGCCTGCAATAATGGTATAACTGATATGCAGGGGTTGCAGAAAAGGAAAATACTTCATTAACTTTTGCTGGCCAAAAAAGATGGCTACCGAATTTACGAATGGAAATTCTATTAACACTTTTGCCAGCAATAATAACAGCACCATCAACAGCCAGGTACCATTCCATAACGAGGCAACAGCGCCTGCCAGAAAGCAAACATTCAACAGGTATACTAATAACAAAACCCAGAAGATGCGCTTGTCATCATAGCTGTCGGCTTTGCTTGCCCAGCGAATGCGCTGGTGAAAGAACTGTTTCCAGTTGTGCGCCGGTTCTGTAGTAACAATGGCGGTATTATTCTTCAGGTAAAATACCCTGTCGGGATATTGTTTAAATATTTTATGCATTAACAACATATCATCCCCCGAGGCAATGGTATCGATGTTGTTAAAACCACCCACTTCATAAAACGCCGACTTTTCATAAGCCAGGTTGGCGCCATTGCACATGGAGTGAAACCGTTTATACACCGACGCGGCTGTAATGCCTTGCAGGGTCAAAAAGTCAAGGGTTTGAAAAACGGATAATAACGTCGACTGATTATAGAACGTAACGGGTGCTGCAATAAATTTGGCGTCGTTGGCTTCATAGAATGCGGCTATCGATTGCAACCAGTTTGGGTTGAACCGGCAATCAGCATCGGTAGTTACAATCAATTGTCCGGCGGCGGCATTGATGCCGGTTTCAATGGCTTTCTTTTTATAAGAACCGACTGCACTTCTTTCTTCCACATGATCTTTTAACGCCAGGGCTTTTATCTGCAGTCCATCAAAACGCAATCCCTGTAAAAGCGACCAGGTATGATCGGTTGAATGATCGTCGATGACAATTACTTCATAAAGATGTTTCGGATATTGCTGGTCCTGCAAAGATTGTAACAGGGTAGGAATGTGTTGCTCTTCATTGCGCGCGGCAATAATGACTGAGATGAATACGGAAGCCTGCTTTTCGGGTAAAACAAATTCCGGCAACTTGTTCCAGGCACTGTGATAATAATTTATCAGCAGGGCATAGATCACCATAAACAGAAAGAACAGGAAAAAGAAAACTGGCATCATTCAATTGGATTTGGAAAATATTTTACGATTCTATTAATGATATTATCTCATTCACTTGTTTTTCCTGTAATACCTGGTGGCCTGTCTGAATAATATGCAACGTACAGAAAGATTCAATACCTCTTCGAAATTTTTCTCCCCGTTCGGACCGGATGATTCGATCGTATTGCCCATATAACAATCGAACCGGCAGGGCATGTGTACGGATTAACTTTTTTATAAATGCAAGGTTGGGTTTAATCGCACGCATGGTGGTCCAACGTTCGTATAACAACCTGCGTACAGTGGTATCGTTGATATAATAGCGGGTGAATTTTAAAACACTTTGATTGATCAGTTTTAATTTATTGCCGGCTTTCAGCAAGGAGAAGAACCAGCCGGAATGTTTCATGGTATATCCGAACAAACGGTTGCCAATATAAGTCTGCGTGGCCAGCCAGTACCAGAAATTTACCTTCAACCCATCGGGCGCCAGCAATACTGTTTTTTCTATTTTGGTAGCAAGCGATTGCAGTAATTGTAACGCAACTCTGCCGCCCATGCTATATCCTAAAAGGGTTATGGGTTGTATACCATCGCAATATTTTGTATGCAGGGTTTCAGTGATGGTTACCAGGTCGGCAACAGAGAACTGCAGGCCTTCGTTCCATTGCGTTTTGCCATGAAAGGGAAGATCGATGCCAATGAGTGTATAGTCGGTTCCAATATATTTTTCAAGAAAGTGAAACGACTCCGAGGATTCGCCATAGCCATGCAAACAAAGGATCAGCTTTTGCCCGGTACCAAACCAGCAATAATGCACTTGCGACGACCGGTATGGAAGAAAAGCAGTTTGCATGTGTATAAATCGGCTACAATATAAGTATTAAGCGGCACACAGGGCATTGAACAGATCGTTTGTACAAGAAGGTGGTTCAATTAAAAGAAAGTTTTTCCTGAGTAGAACAGATCCTGTTTACAATAGAAAAATCATTTTTTCACTGGAATGGATCCTGTTCTTTTTAAAATGCTTCTGCTTATATGGAATCACCTGCTGTTTTAATTAAGACTGGTTCTGTTTGAATTAAAAGAAAGTCAGTCTACATGATAAATCAAATTTCCTGGTGAAAAGCGAGTCGAAATAGTCGGTAGAAGTTTTTTTCTCAATAAAACAGAGGCTGTTTTCAATGGGAAATTTGTTTTCTCGCGAAAATCTATTGTGTTCTCACGAGGAATGTATCTTTTCTTAAATGAAATGTGCTGTTCCTGATGAGAAATGGTACTGTTTTCAGGAAACAACTATTGGTTTAAATGAAGATTCAGCATTTCATGGCAGAAAATTGTTTTTTCTATTGCAAACACATAGTGTTCTATTGAGAAAATTACTTTTTTTGTCGAATTTAAGAGGTCTTTGTTTTAATATATTATTCATTTCCAGCCAATTGAATATTTATTAGCATTATTAAAAGCCAGTATTTCCTTATTTCAGCCAACCTTCACTATTATAACCCGCTTACAAATATTTGCCGGCCAAAACTTGTTGAAATGAAGGTAAAATACTAGATTTGGATAGTTGTATAAACAACTATATGACAAACAACCAATTCAAGAGAGGCGAATTATACAGTTTTATCACTGGAAAGGCATCAACGGCTATTGCCCGTCGGCTGCAGAAAAAGTTCAATACAGCGAACCTTAATTTAACTATTGAGCAATGGAGTGTGCTATACCATTTATGGAAACAGGATGGTATCAGTCAGCAGGAGTTGTGCAATGCATCGTACCGCGATAAACCCAGCATTACCCGGTTAGTAGATAACCTGGAAAAACTGCAACTGGTAAAACGGGTATCATCAGAGTCAGATCGCAGAATGAACCTGATCTATTTAACCGGCCGCGCCCAAAAGCTGCAGGACCAAACCATGGAGCTGGCCAATGAAACGTTGTTGGAAGCACTGGAGGGAGTTAGCCCGGACAGAATTGATGTATGTAGGGAAGTGCTACAGATAGTTTATGATAACCTGAAGTAGTTGACCAGTTGACCAGTTGATCAGTTGACGAGGTTAACAAGTTGATAGGGTTGATATAGTTGATAGAGGGAGTATGAAATAAGAGGTTAGAAGTAGGAAGTTGAAAGGGTTGACAAGTTAACAGGTTGAATGCAAAAGTGAGGCTCGAATTACGGAGGTCGTTTCACGTTTCACGTTTGCCGTTTCACGAAAAGCACTCAGAATAACGATTGCAACAAAATTTACCCAACAATAAACATACTACATATGAGCACCACCACACAACAAAACATACTCAAAGGCGGTGAATGGCTTATAAAGGAAAGTTCCCCCTTTGATACCTTCATCCCGGAAGATTTTTCAGAAGAACAGCAAATGGTAAAAGACATGTGCGCTTCGTTCCTCGATGCGGAGGTATTGCCTATTCTCGACCGCATCGATAAACTGGAACCGGGTCTGATGCCTTCACTTGTTACCAAAGCCGGTGAACAGGGTTTGCTGGGCGCTTCCATTCCCGAACAGTATGGTGGGCTGGGTAAAGACTTTATTACCTCTAACCTGGTAGGGGAAGGACTGGGCGGCGGTTTTTCATTTTCCGTGGCGGTTTCGGCGCACATGGGTATTGGCACCCTGCCGATCCTTTATTTTGGCACCGACACCCAAAAGAGTAAATATATTCCCAGGCTTGCTACAGGCGAATGGAAGGGTGCTTATGGCCTCACAGAGCCCAACAGCGGCAGCGATGCATTAGGCGCCAAAACAACAGCTACTTTAAGCGCCGATGGAAAGCATTACCTGTTAAACGGGCAGAAGTGCTGGATCACCAATGGTGGTTTTGCAGATGTGTACACCGTGTTTGCGAAAATTGATGGCGACAAGTTTTCGGCCTTTATTGTAGAAAGAGGTTTTGAAGGGTTTACGCAAGGGGCCGAAGAACACAAAATGGGTATCAAAGGTTCTTCAACCGTTCAGTTGTATTTTCAGGATTGTAAGGTGCCGGTTGAAAACCTGCTGGGTGAAATTGGCAAAGGCCACATTATTGCCTTCAACATCCTGAACATAGGCAGGTTGAAATTGTGTGCAGCTGCCCTGGGCGGCGCCAAAAGGGCCACTACCACCAGCATTCAATACGCCAATACCCGCGAACAATTTAAAACGCCTATCGCGTCATTTGGCGCTATCAAAAATAAACTGGCCGAAATGGCCATTGTCATGTGGGTAGCCGAAAGCGCTTTGTACCGCACCGCCAAATGGATCGATGATAAAGAGCATGAACTGCTGGCCGCCGGTAAATCATTCAGCGAATCAGTGCTGGGCGGGGCAGAAGAATATGCCATCGAATGCGCCATCTTAAAAGTATTTGGCAGCGAAACGCTCGATTTTATAGTGGATGAAGGCGTACAGATCCACGGTGGTAATGGTTACAGCGATGAATATGTAATTTCAAAAGCCTACCGCGATAGCCGCATCAACCGCATTTATGAAGGCACCAACGAGATCAATCGCCTGTTAACGGTTGATATGGTATTGAAACGCGCCATGAAAGGCCGTTTAGACCTGATGACAGGCGCCATGAACGTGCAGAAAGAATTGATGAGCATCCCCGACTTTGGCAGCGGCGATGAAGAAGCTTTTGCCAAAGAGAAAAAGCTGATCGCCAATTTTAAAAAGGCCATCCTGTTAACAGCCGGTGCCGCAGTACAAAAACTGATGACGAAGATCGAGCAGGAGCAGGAAATACTGATGCACATTGCCGATATGGCAATTGCCACCTTTGCCGCCGAAAGCGCCCTATTACGGGCCATGAAGCTGGTTGATCGCAAAGGCGAAGCCGCAGCTGCCTTTGAACTGGATATAACAAGAACTTATTTATACGATTCCGCCGACCTCATTCACAAACATGGCAAAGACGCTATTAATGCGTTTGCCGATGGTGATGAACAACGGATGATGTTATTGGGAATAAAACGGTTTACAAAAATGGAACCTTTCAATAGCAAGGAAGCCAAACGCCGCATTGCTGCGAAGCTCATTGCCGATAACCGGTATCCACTGTAAACATATTATCCGGACGGAAAATTAATAACCCTTTTGCGCTTTGGCAGAAGGGTTTTTTCTGTGGGTTAACTCGTCAACTTGTTAACTGGTCAACTTATCACCTTCTTCTCCCTCATCAGATTTAAATGCAGCCCGGGCAAGCAATAAAAAGCCGGCAGTGGCATGAAGTATAAAACAGGAATGTGAAACTTTATCGTTGTAACCAGTACTGGTGAGCATAATGGTCATAGAAGCTATCACAGCCATAAAACAAACGATCAATAAGCTGTTTACAAAGGGTACTATACGCATACGGTTAAATTTTGTAGCACGAATTTCAGATTGAATATAATATCTGCCTTGCAATTATTCTAACTTTTGGATAAAATCAATTGGGTTTTGTAGAAAATATAGGGGTTTGCCCTTGGGCTATCAGGGTTTTGTAAGCTAAATACCCCTTAGGACACAAGGTTTTGCGAAAGCTGAAGGCTATTTTAAACCCTCGCTATTTTTCGGTTATTTTTGTCGCCATGAACTGGCAACAACTTACTAGCAGCAAACGGAGCGGCTCTGAAAACAAGACGGCGTACACCGATGCGGTACGAACGTCCTTTGTTAGGGATTATGATCGCCTGATATTTTCAAGCGCTTTCAGACGGTTGCAGAATAAAACCCAGGTATTTCCGTTACCCGGTCCCGGCGTGTTTGTGCATAACCGCTTAACGCATAGTTTAGAGGTGGCGTCGGTGGGCCGGTCGTTGGGTAAAGCGGTGGGCGACGCCCTTGCGCAGAAATACCCACAGGAAAACGATTACTTCCGCGAGTTTTATAAATATGAATTGCCCTCGGTAATTGCCGCCGGTTGCCTGGCGCATGATATTGGTAATCCACCGTTCGGGCATTCGGGTGAGGACGCCATCCGTACTTTTTTCACGGAGCTCACCGGGACGGAAAAGGCGCAATTTTCGGAATTGCTCAGTGAGAACCAGCAACGCGATTTTCTTTATTTCGAAGGGAACGCCAATGCTTTTCGCACCCTTACACATAGTTTTAATGAAAAAGCAGCCGGTGGTTTCCGGTTAACCTACGCAACACTGGCCTCCATTGTAAAATATCCATCCGATTCACTGAGCGGGTTTAATAAACAACAGCTGGTAACAAAAAAATCGGGATTCTTTGATTCGGAGATTGAAACCTATAAACATATTGCCAATGAACTGGGCATCCCCCGGCTCGATGACTCAAAAAACATTTTTGCCCGCCATCCCTTTGTGTACCTGGTTGAAGCAGCCGATGATATCTGTTACCGCATTATTGATTTTGAAGATGCGCACCGCCTTAATATCATTTCCATCGATACTATTAAAGAATTATTCCTGCAGTTTTTTGAGAATGAGACCGGCTATGATGCCAGAGAAAAGGTAGAAGATACTTTTAACGGCATAAACGACAATAACCAGCGGGTGCAGTTCTTACGCGCCAAGCTCATAAACCTGCTCATCAACCGCGTTACCAATGTGTTTATGGAGAAAGAGGAGGAGTTGCTGCAGGGTACCTTACAAAGATCATTGATCGATTATTTGCCGGAATCGGAATTGCAGTTGATGAAAACCATCGACGAATTTTCCATCCAGCATATCTATAATCACCGGTCGGTAGTGGAAATTGAAATTGCCGGTTACAATGTAATTGGCGGTTTGCTGAAAGAATTCTTTGCGGCGGTTATCAATCCCAAATCGGCCAAATCAAAGAAACTGCTGCAATTGATCTCCCAACAGTTTATAATTACCGGTGAACGCGACAAGCTGTACAACGACATTCAATCGGTAGTTGATTTTATTGCGGGTATGACCGACCTGTTTGCGGTAGACGTTTTCAGAAAGATCACGGGGATTGAATTTCCACAAATACGATAAAATAAAACCTTAAAAATATGACTACACGCCGCGAATTTATTAGTAACACCGGAAAAGCGATGGTTGCCGGTGGATTGGTTACCTTAGCAGAAAATGGGGATCCCGTTATGATAGAAAACAAATTTATCCATCACGTTTATTTCTGGTTAAAGAATGCCGGCAGCAAGGAAGATCGCGCCAAACTCCTCGAAGGTCTGCATAAGCTATCGATGGTACCAACTATCAGAACCTTTCATATTGGTCAGCCGGCCGATACCAACCGCGATGTAATTGAACGGGGGTACGTATTCAGCTGGTTCGCTTTGTTTGATAATGGGGCCGACCAGGCAAGCTACCAGGTTGATCCTATTCACCTGAAATTTGTTGAAGACTATTCGCACTTATGGAGCAAGGTAATTGTGTATGATTCTGTAGATGCTAAATAACGGTGGCCCATGAACGGATACTTACT
>NZ_JBJMLX010000086.1:0-6627 GCF_045805085.1 Niastella sp. | reverse complement strand
TTCTACCCAGGATCTGATAACCGATGGCACCTGGAAGTCTTCCACCGGGCCTATCCGTTATGACGAAATATACCATGGCGAAACTGTAGATACCCGCGAGGAAAGAACCGGCTGGGCAAGTGCAGCCTTCAACGAAGCGGCATGGAGCGGCGTACAAACCGGCGATTTTTCAAAAGAGGTCTTGATCCCAACCTATAATGAACCGGTAAGAAAGCACGAGACCTTCAAACCCATAAAAGTGCTCACCACGCCTAATGGAAAAACCGTGCTCGACTTTGGTCAGAACCTTGTTGGCTGGGTAATGGTAAAAGCAAAAGGCAACAGCGGTGATTCCATTGTGATAAAGCATGCCGAAGTGCTGGATAAAAATGGTAACTTTTACACCGAAAACTTACGCGCCGCCAAAACAACGGCCACCTATATCCTGGATGGTAAGGAAGAAAGAACGCTGGAGCCGCATTTCTCCTGGTTTGGCTTCCGGTATATACAGGTAGAAGGCTATCCCGGAGAAATAAACCCCGACAACTTCACGGCGGTAGCCCTGTATTCAGACATGCAACCCACGGGCAGCTTTACCTGCTCACAGCCATTGCTCAATCAATTACAACATAATATTCAATGGGGACAACGCGGCAATTTCCTCGATGTGCCCACTGATTGCCCGCAACGTGATGAACGCCTTGGCTGGACGGGCGATGCTCAGGCATTCTCCCGAACGGCATCGTTTAATTTTGGCGTCAATAATTTCTTTGCCAAATGGCTGCATGATGTGGCCGCCGATCAAAGAGCCGATGGCGCGGTGCCACATGTAATACCCAATGTACTGGGACCAAATGCAGGCGGGTCAACCGGCTGGGCCGATGTGTGCACCATTCTTCCCTGGAACATGTTCCTCGCTTATGGCGATAAACGGATCCTCGAAGATCAATACAGCAGTATGAAGGCCTGGGTAGGTTATATGCAGGGACAAAGCAGGAACGACCTGTGGCAAACCGGTTTCCATTTTGGCGACTGGCTTTTTTACCGGCCCTTTGACGACAATGACGGCAGATCCGCCGTTACCGACAAATACCTGATCGCCCAGTGTTTCTATGCACATTCCACCCAGTTGCTGGTCAATGCCGCCAAACAGTTGGGAAGAACCGAAGATGTAACCACTTATGAAGGACTGTTACAAAAAATAAAAGCGGCCTTTGTAAATGAATACCTCACTCCCAATGGACGCCTGGTTTCAGGCACTCAAACGGCCTACGTGCTGGCTTTGCAGTTTGATATGTTACCCGAAACCTTGCGGGCACAGGCAGCGGCACGACTGGTAGAGAATATCAAGGACTATGGAAACCATTTGACTACCGGCTTCCTGGGTACGCCGTATCTCTGCCATGTATTGAGTCGTTTTGGTTATACCGATATGGCTTATACCTTACTGTTACAGGAATCTTACCCATCGTGGTTGTACCCGGTTAAAATGGGCGCCACCACCATCTGGGAACGCTGGGACGGACAAAAACCCGACAGCTCCTTTCAGACGCCCGGGATGAATTCCTTTAACCATTACGCATATGGCGCCATTGGCGACTGGATGTACCGCGTTATCGCCGGGCTCGATACCTACGAAGACGGTCCTGGTTATAAACACATAAAAATACAACCACACCCCGGAGGTGGATTAACCAACGCCACCGCCACGCTGCAAACGTATTATGGAACGGCAAGCAGCGGCTGGTCAGTCAATGGCAACGACCTGACGCTGGATGTAGAAATACCTGCCAATACAACGGCAGATATCTATTTACCGGCATCATCAGAAGGCACCATTACAGAAAGCGGCATAGCGCTGTCGGCCCAGAAAGATGTTAAGGTAGCCAGCTCAGATGACCAGTATATAGTGGTGAAAACAGGATCAGGAAAGTATCATTTTGTGATTACCGGGACGCATTGATCGATCCAGGATATTTAAAAAATACATTCAATCGGGAATCTTCGCCGGTAGGATCTGTTCCGCCGGCGTTGATACCGATCCGGTAATTGCGTGTGTTTGCGGTGACTATACAGCAAGGCACACGTGTAAATATACTTCTCGCACAAAAAAGCAAATGGTATACCGAAAAAGAATACGAGCCTTTCAAAAAAAGGATTGAAGCGGAATTGTTACCGGTAGAAAAATTCTAATCAGGGCTCCTTTGTTATCCTGTCCAATTCTTTTAACACGGTGGGTAACCTGAACTCACCATGCATGTTTTTGATATGCTCAGCCGCCTGTTGCAGATCGGTACCAACTGCGGTTACATGTTGTTGAAAAATAACGTATAATAGCGGAATTCCAAACCAGGTTCCCGGATGCTCAAAATTTAAATTATTATGGAACAACTCACTCAATGGACCGATCTGGCAATTGAACATTGGAAATCAAAAGGCATAAAACTACAGGGAGGAGCGACACCCGAAAAGATAAGGGATATTGAAAGCATATTAGGATTCCAGTTTCCGGCCGATTTCACCAAATTATATCTAAAAGTGAATGGCTTTGCAGATAGTGAGTGGAATGAAGGTATGTTTTCATTATGGCCAATGGAGAAGATCCGGGAGGAATTTCACGCTAATGGTGACACTCATTACATAGCCTTTTGTGATTACCTCATCAATAGCCATACGATCGGATATCACAAATCAGATGGACTTATTTACAAGGATTACCGTATGGTAGAACCAATAGCCAACAATTTCCAGGAGTTTATTCAATTGCTCAACAGCAATGATGACCGATTATATTGACCTGGACCTTAGACCTGTGAAGCCTTCTAAGATCAAGATCATAAAACCCGAATTGACCACCAGGAAATACAAAAAAGTTAACTTACTATTTCCCCAACAGGGAAAATAAGTTCATATTAATTCTAAGTGATATGATAAAACCTGTATTTTAGCTTCCAGAATAATAGTCACGATGCGTTCAAGAATATTGCTTTTATTATCTATTATCTTCGTTGCTGCCAGCCAATCTACTTTTAGCCAACATGGTAACAGCAGCCAAGTTAAATTTATCGACTCCCTTCTTGCCAAAGACAGTTATCACGTAGAGTTACTTGGTTTCAAGAGGAAAGTTCCGGTAGTTCAGTCAACCGGATCAGTACAGGTAAATCGCAATGCCAATGTGGTTACGTTTTCAACTACCGATAACAACCTGAAATTTTTGGAGTCCCTGAAAATTGATCTGCAGAATGAAATGGTTGTCTTCAGAAATGATACATTGCCCTTTTTAGATGAAGTCATAATGCCGGCTTCCAGCCTTTTTGGCGAATGGAATGGTTATACCTGGTTAAAAACTACCTCCAATACAGACCAGAATGAGGTAATAATAATCGATAAACAAACACAAAAGTCAACCCAACTGGATCTTGGAATTGTAAAGAACACCAATAAGATCCTGTTACGTATAAATTGTAAAGAAATAGTGCAGGGGTACTCCAAAACACCGTTTTCTATTGCCTGCTATTTAAATTGACCTGTCAAAAAATCGATCTTTCTCTGTTAATTATTATACCCAATGCAACCCCTTGAGGTGTAATTCCGACATTTATTAGTAAGTGTTTTCTTTAATCACGGATTAAAATTCAAACTTTTAATAACCGGCTGTCAGAAATGCTGAATTTGTTGTCTAAATTAGGATCCTGAAAACGTTTACAATAAAAACGATTGCTTTTGAGTACTTCGCAAAAACAACCAGCCAGTTTAAAATCCGTCGCCAAAATGGCCGGTGTATCCATTGCTACTGTGTCGAGGGTATTGAACGGGGATCCTGTTGTAAAACCGGAAACCAAACTGGCGGTGGAAAAAGCCATCAAGACGGCCGGCTACCATCCCAACCGCGTTGCCCAGCGTTTACGTTCCTCTTACAAATCGGGAAGGCTAATAGGCCTGGTAATACCAGACATTCGCAACCCATATTATATTGATGTGATCCGCGGCATTGAAGAATCCGCCTATGCCAACGGCTCGGCCGTATTGATCGGAAATTTTTCCCAGGATCCCGACAAAGAGAAAATGTACATCAACATTCTAAAATCCGAGTCGGTAGACGGTTTTATTATAGCGCCACACCACGGCCACGACAAATACGTCGAGGACCTGATTGAGCAAGCGCACGCAGTGGTTTGTATTGACCGCGGACTGACCAATTGCCTTACCGATGTGGTGAAATCTGACAATGAACACGGAGCGTTCAATGCGGTGGAACACCTGATAAAACTGGGTCATAAACGCATTGCGCACATCACCGGTAACCTGTCGATCCCCACTACGCATGAACGTATTGCGGGATATGTAGCCGCCTTGCGTAAATACGATTTACCTGTAGATGAGACACTTATCCGCGGGCGCGCCTCCGATTTCCAAAGCGGGATAGATATTACGGCTGAACTGCTCGATCTGCCCGAACCGCCCGAAGCCATCTTCACCGCCAACAACCTGCTTACGCTGGGTTCGCTGGAAAAGATCCACGAGCGGGGCGTGCGTATTCCCGACCAGATAGCCATCGTGGGGTTCGACGATATGTACTGGGCGGCCTCCCTCAACCCGGCGCTCACTGCCGTTCGACAACATGGTTTTGAGATCGGCAAAAGGGCCATAGAACTGTTGTACCAGCGTATTGAAGATCCTGCACGGCCGGCTGCCAATATTATTATCAATACTGACCTCATGATCCGGCGATCGTGCGGTTTTAAACCTGGTACTCCTTAACACTCCTTTATTTTTCAATAAACCTGTAAACGTTTACACAAAATCTCACAATATGAAAAAAAGCCTTCGGGTTTCTGTTCTGGCACTGGTTTGTATAGGTTTCAGCACTGTTACACGTGCACAATATCCCACTATTCCAAAATCAGTGGAAGATTCAGCCGATAAGGTAATGGCAGCAATAAAGAAAAAGTCTGATGAAGCATGGGCAAAAGCCTTACCCATTGTAGAAGCAGATGCCAAAAAAGGAAAACCGTATGTTCCCTGGGCTTCCAAACCAGCTGATCTGCCCCAGGCAAAAATCCCGGCCTTTCCCGGTGCAGAAGGCGGTGGCGCATTTACTTTCGGTGGCAGAGGCGGTAAAGTAATTGTAGTGACCAATCTCAACGACAGCGGTCCCGGTTCATTCCGCGAGGCGTGCGAGCAGGGTGGGGCGCGTATTGTAGTATTTAACGTATCAGGCATTATACATTTAACAAGTCCGGTAAGCATTCGTGCACCTTATATAACCATTGCCGGACAAACTGCTCCCGGTGATGGCGTTTGTATTGCCGGCGAATCAGTATGGATAGACACCCATGACGTAGTAGTACGCTTTATGCGTTTCCGCCGGGGTGCCACAGAAGTTACCCGCCGCGACGATGCATTGGGTGGCAATGGCGTAGGTAATATCATCTTCGACCATGTATCTGCCAGCTGGGGACTCGATGAGAACATGAGTATGTACCGTCACGTGTACGACAAAGGCGATGGTTCAAAACCAGAGAAATTGCCAACCGTGAACATCACCATGTCGAACTGCATTTTCTCCGAAGCGCTCGATACATATAACCATGCGTTCGGCAGCACTATTGGCGGACACAACAGCGCGTTTGTACGTAACCTTTGGTCGAGCAACATCAGCCGCAGTCCGTCAATTGGGATGGATGGAGACTTTAACTTCGCCAACAACGTAGTATACAACTGGTGGAACCGCAGCGCTGATGGCGGCGATAACAAATCGTTGTTCAACTTCATCAACAACTATTTCAAACCTGGTCCTATTACCCCATTGGATAAACCAATAGGCCATCGCATCCTGAAACCGGAATCAGGTCGCGATAAAGAACATGCCAATGTTTTTGGTAAGGCGTATGTACAAGGTAACATCATGGAAGGCAACGAAGCCGTTACCAAAGACAACTGGGCTGGTGGTGTACAGGTACGTGAATTGCCCGATTGCGGCGAATTCACTTCACAGATCCGCGTTGACCAGCCATTCCCCATGCCAAAGATCACCATCATGCCGGCTCAGGAAGCCTATAACTATGTACTCGAACACGTAGGCGCTACCTTGCCCAAACGCGATCCGGTTGATGCACGTATTGTAAAACAGGTTAAGGAAAATAAGATCTATTATACAGAAGGTGGTATTCTAACTCACCCGGGTGAAAAATATGTACACCAACGTTTACCGGTTGATTCTTATAAACAAGGTATCATTACCGATCCCAGCCAGGTAGGTGGTTATCCTGAATACAAAGGAACGCCTTATAAAGACAGTGACAACGATGGCATACCCGATGCCTGGGAAACAGCACACAAATTAAATCCCAAAAACGCAGCTGATGCGGTAAAAGACCGCGACGGTGATGGTTATACCAACATCGAAGAGTTTATTAACAGCGTGGTAAAAGATAAAATGTAAATTTAGTTTTCGCAGTCTATTATGCAGTCATTACAAGGCCATCCTGACAGTCAGGATGGCCTTCTTTCTTTCCGTGTCTTTTTGTAAAACAAGAATGGCATAAATAATACTTTTAAAACCCTGTCCAATCCTGCAAAGTCGATCGTCATTAGTTTTTAACACCAAAATTTCAAAACATGGGACGAGTAATTTGCATGATCAAT
>NZ_JBJMLX010000085.1:0-28148 GCF_045805085.1 Niastella sp. | reverse complement strand
TATAATTAGGATTACTCGAAAGGATGATGATTTGTATAAGGCGGGCCTGTTCAGTAGGAAGATTGGGTACGAATACTTGATTGAAATTGTTAATACAAAGATTAACCCGTTTTTTTAAATATGCAAGTGTTGGGCCGGAAAATTATTTAAACTTGATCGGGAATAAGACCGGGATAATGGATGGACTGGAAGTCTGGTGTTTGTGGGTTGAATTTCAGCGGGGTATGAAATAAAAAAAGGGTGGATCAACCGGTCCACCCTCTTTTATTTTATTATGTATTATCCCAGGAAGTTTATTTGACTACTGAAACAGTTCCTTTTACGCTAACCTTACCTGTTTGCAAAGTTCCGCTGATAGTGTAGCTATAGATACCAGAGGGAGCTTTAGCGCCTGCTTTGTTAGTTCCATTCCAACCTTTGCTGATATCGGTTGTTCTGAAAACTTCTTTTCCGGCAGCATCTACGATCACGAAGCTTGTTAAAGTAAAGGCAGGGTCAACAGCAGGGATTGAGAAGGTGCTGCCAGCTGTCAGTGTTCTTGGCATGGCGATCTTTTTCACTACTGTTACGGTAACCTCAGCTGTTCCGGCGCAACCACTGGCGTTAGTACCAGTTACTTTATAAACAGTGGTTTTAGCAGGTTTTACAATCGGGCTGGCTGTGTTGGATCCGGTAACACCAGTAGAAGGCGTCCAGGAGTAACTCGAAATAGGGGCGCCACCGCTGGTTGCTGTTAATTTAGCGCTGAAACCTTCGAATATTTTGATCTCTGTGTTTGATTTGATCTCAGGAGCAGTTCCCATTTTCACTTCAATTACGTTTGAAGTGATGGGCGCACCGCCGCAACCACCGGCTGCGCTTGCCATTACCACGCTTACTTTGTCGCCATCAACTAAAGAAGCATTGCTGTAAGTGGAGCTGGTGCCACCGGCATCATTACCGTTCACCATCCATTTATAGTTGGGTGCAGTACCACCATTGGTTACTTTCACAGTGAAAGTAGCAGGAGAACCGACACACATACCGTTCAGCGCAGGAGCAATTGCCAGGGTTGGCAGCGCACCACCGCCTGTAACAGTTAAAGCAGCTTTACTTGAGAACAAAGTGCGGCAGGCGTTATTGGCCACGGCGCGGTATTGTAAGTTGTTCATCTTGGCTGTGATTCCGGTAACAGTGAGCGTGCTGGTGGTTGTACCTGCGTAGCTTCCACCTTCTGCTATATCAGCCCATTCACCGTTTGTTTGTACCTGCCATTGGTAGTTGTCGGCATTGTTAGCCGCAACTGTAAAGGAGGCACTGCCACCAGCGCAAACCTGTTTGCTTACAGGTTGTGTTTCGAATGAAGGCATGGGTGCGTTACAAGATGAAACAATTTCACGAATTGTATTATTATAGCTATCTGTGATGAACACGTTACCGGCATTATCGGTAGCGATACCGATGGGGTACCAGATCTTCGCCAGTATAGCAGGACCGCCATCGCCAGCATAATCAGGAGCACCGGTACCTGCGATGGTAGTGATGATGCCTTTTGAACTGATCTTTCTGATAGCGTGGTTTTGATAATCAGAAGCATATACGTTACCAGCCGGGTCAACCGCCAAACCCTGGGGTGAACCCATCTGGAACTGTGCTTTGATAGCAGGGCCGCCATCTCCGCTGTAACCAGCTGTTCCGTTTCCTGCAAAAGTAGTAATAACACCCGCTGGGTTTATTTTACGAACAACTGAGTTGGAAGGATCGGCGATATAAATATTACCAGAGTAGTCTACAGCGATACCTGCGGGTTGCGTTAATAACGCTTTTGTCGCAGGACCGCCATCACCGGCGTAACCGGATCTTCCGGGAACACCCGCAATAGTGCTGATTACCCCTTGTTTATTTACTTTTCTGATGACTTTGTTAGAAGCATCTGAAATGTACAGGTTACCATCTTTGTCAACAGCAACGGCAGTAGGGCGATACAGTTTGGCTTGTGCAGCCTGGCCGCCATCACCACTAAAACCTTCTGTACCGTTACCGGCGAAGATGCTCATGATACCTGATGTAGTAACCTTCTTAATTACAGATGAGTTAAAGTCGGCGATGTAGATGTTGCCATCATTATCGATGGTCATACCAGTTGGCTGGGCTAACTGGGCTGCGGTGGCGGGCCCTCCGTCACCGGCTGTACCAGCGGTACCGTTACCAGCTACGGTGCTGATGATACCGTTGGAATTTACTTTCCGGATAACGTGGTTACGCATATCCGCGATGTAGAGGTTGTTGTCGTTGTCGGTAGCCACCGCCCTTGGTTGATTAAACCGGGCATTGTTGGCAGGACCGGCATCTCCACCATATCCGGGAGATCCTACAACACCGGCTACGGTAGTAATTGTTTGTGAGTACGCTACAGAGCTGCTTGCAAACAGAAGCAGGCCGTTAAATACGATCTGGTTGAGTTTCATGGGATTAACAGGATTAGTTTAATAACAGTAAAGTTATATTCATCGAAAAAATATAAAAAGTTTTCTATTCAGCCAATACCAATTTAATGTGATATTAACGGTATATTTCTACAGGTTCGATTCGTAATTTTCTATCGTAAATTTTCATCCAGAACAGATGTGGAAAAGCCTTAGGATGGGGGCGGGATTACGGCATCGCAATCAAATTATACTTTACCTGCTTCGCCGATGTGTACCGCGCTGTTCACCTGACAGGCCGGGATATACTAAATTTTCTGTTCTGCTACTCATTTTTCGGTTGCTGGCTTATCCACAGTGCGTTTGCTTCGATCCCCGGTTGTGAGAACTAAAGAACGGCCATTTATTTATATTATTGTTTCAAATACCGGATGTAGTGGTTTTACTATGAGAACAGGTTTTTTTGCTCCGTACTTTCATCAATGCCCAGTGGTGGCAGATTGGGCCATTCGTAGCGCGCTGTTTTTTCCCTGTTGTCGGGGCGGGGTTTGGTAGAACGTATGGTGAATACCGGCCAGTACTCCAATTGCTCCGAAGGCATCTCAAAATCAAGCACTTCCTGTATGTCTTCATCGGTTAAATCGGGCTGCAGCCATTTTAATTCCAGTTCTTTAGGAAGGAACATCGGCATGCGGAAAACGTTGGGGCCGCCATTATGAATTTGCTTCATCACGGAATTAGCCGACCGCGTAATAAGTGTAAAAGTACCTTTTATTTCACCGGTTTCCACATCGGGAATGGGAGAGTAATGATATAAACCGGGAATACAGAACATGGGCCGGTCTTTTATGTGGATAAAATAAGGCACTTTATTTTTCCACCCTTTTATTTCCCGGTGCTCGTAAATACCTGTTACCGGAATAAGACACCTTTTTGACCGGATCCTTCGCCAGAAAGACTTTTTATCGTTGATGATCTTTTCGCTTTGGGCATTGCACATGTATTGCCGGCCCTGTTTTATTTTTTCGGGTGTGTTCATGTAATCGGCAATCACACCCCATTCAAATGGCATTAATTTATAAGTGCCGCCATCATTAATTATAACGGGATATTTGCGATAAGCCTGCGCCATTACATGAATGGCCATATCAAAATCAAAATTAAGTTGCGGGTCAACCACCAGGTCGGGCAAATAATCTGTTATTAACTGAATGTTCGACGAAAACGAAATATCGTAACACATGCATCAAAAATTTTCAATTTCTGCGAGCGGTAATTTTACCTCATGAATCCCAAACTTTAAGGTAATGAAAAGTTCGCCAAACTGAACAAAAAGGTCAGCCTTTACCGCATCGCTGCGGCTGAGACTCCAGTCCATTTTTTGATTGATGTAATTGCGGATCTTAGCGGCAATAGGTGCGGTGGGTTTCCAGGGTTGTGGCACCAGTGGGCTGTAAATATGAAATCCTTCAGGCTGGCCGGCGGCAATGAACATTTTTTCATAATGCTCCGGCTCGTTTATATTATATAAAAACTTGTTGGGATCGTTGTCCAACGCATCATAATGCGTTTTTGCCCGGCTGTAATCAGTATAGTGGCTAAATAAAAAAGCGGCTTTGTTCAGGGGATCGAGCTGGTTTTTACCACGCGGATAAGTTTGGCGCACAAAAAAAGTATTGCCCGCTTTTATGAGCGATTCCAGCAACCGGGTTGTCAGCAAAACAAACGGATTGTGCATAGCTCAGATTTTTATGGTCAATACTTCCTCAATGCGGGTGGTGTAACAGGGCGATAATTTTAGTTGGCGCAATTTCCACCGCGTACTAAAACCCTGCAAGGCAAAGCGCACGGTATTTTTGCCAAACGATCTGTTCACCTTATCCAACACCTGCATCAGTTGCGAATTTCGTGCCCTGTTTTCGGTATCAAAAACACTGGCCTGTACTTCGGTGGCCGGTATCAATTCCATGGCGGTACAACCTGTTTTATTATAATTATAACCTGGCCTGTAAATGGTTTCAAAACCCTGGCGGGCATGGGTTATCAGTTCATTGGTGCTATTGGTGGCAACAGGTAAGCTAATGGTTAACGAACGGAAGTATTGTGGCTCGTTAGCGCGATGGGCGTTTGTTTGCACAAAGATCTGAATGGTATTGGTCACCAGCTGCTCACTGCGTAGTTTAGCCGCTACCATAGCGGTAAAATTGGCCAGCGCTTCCATTACTTCGTTTTTGTCGCTCAATACCTTTCCAAAACCACGGGCCACGCAAACCATTTTCTTTTTGGGTGGCATTTCTTCAAAACTAATACATGAAATACCCTTCAACTCATTATACATTCGCTGGCCAACTACCGACAAATTTTTCCGGATCCATTCTTCCGGCGCTTTGCTAAGGTCCCAGGCAGTGGTGAAGCCATGTCGGTTGAGCAGTTTCGTATACTGACTGCCGATACCCCAGATGTCTTTTACCAGCGTGTTTTGTAAAGTGAACTGCATTTTTTCTACGGTGTCAATACAATACACGCCCAGTTGTTTGTTCCTTTTCTTTACCAACCGGTTGGCCATTTTCGCCAATGTTTTGGAGGGCGCAATACCAATGGAAACAGGAATGCCGGTGTTTTGCATCACCGTGTTGCGGATGGTTTGCGCGTACCCGGTTAAATTATGATGCCGGAAGGAAGACAGATCTAAAAATGCTTCATCGATGGAATACACTTCCAGTTGATCGGCGAATTGCGAAAGGGTGCTCATAACCCGGTCGCTGAGGTCGCCGTATAAAGTATAGTTGGAAGAAAACACTGATACGTTGTGTTGTTGTAGAACCGGTTCTATTAAAAAAGAAGGCGCGCCCATTTCGATGCCCAGTTCCTTTGCCTCGTCTGATCGGGCAATTACACAACCATCGTTGTTGCTGAGCACAACAATGGGCCTGTTTTGGAGCCGGGGTTGAAAAAGCCGCTCGCACGAGGCATAAAAGTTATTACAGTCAACCAACGCGATCATTATTTTCATATTTATACTTCACTACCACGGCGGTTACCACCCCCCACACCTGCATATTCATTTCTTCGGTGACTACCAATGGTTTATAAATAGGGTTTTCAGGGTGCAGCACCAGCGATCTACGGGTTTGAACAATGCGGCGCACGGTGAATTCGCCATTTACTACTGCCAGCACTATCATGCCACTGGCGGGTTTTAGCGACCGGTCAACCACCAGCAGGGAACCATGTGGCATACAGGCATTGATCATGCTATCGCCGGAAACCCGGAAATAAAAAGTAGCGGTGGGATGCTGAACCAGGTATTGTGACAATTCAATCACATCCTCCTGGTAATCTTTTGCCGGAGACGGGAAACCCATAATTATTTGTTTGATTGCACACCAAAAGTACTAAGATTATTAGTAAATTTGTGCTAAGTAATTTAGTGGAAAACTTTATGGTTTCAATGAACCACTACCTTTTTTAAAAATGCAATCAGGGGGATGAGTTTGGTAAAATGCAGATGCTGAGTGGCTTTGGTAACAAAAGTAAGATGAATAGCCACTGTATCGATCGTAACGAATTTAGTTATAAACGGAACTTTTAAAAGTACTGGTTATAACAAAGAAAGTACAAAACATCCTTTATGAAATTTCAATATGAATTTGTTTTTTTCTTTGATAAATGGAAAGAGATCCACGATATAAAGCTGTAAAAATTTTGATTGAAGGGAAGCATATAACCGAATTCAAGGAAATCTTTACCCATGTGCCTAAAACTATTATGGCTCACGACCTGGGTACAAACAATAACCGAATGACTCGTTTGATTGCGAACGTTGATCAGTTTACGTTAGGTGATTTATACAAGATCAGTGATCTGTTGGATGTAGATTATAAGACGATTTTTACTTTGGCGCACACACAACATTTCGGGAACGACAAACGTGGTGGTAAAAAAAACCTTAACCGGCAGATCTGAGAACGCACAAGCTGGTAATCCTTCTTTGCTCGCCGAAGCCTTGGCGTAGGCGGGTCCGCCTTCGCTGCCTGTCGGCAGCTTCGGCGGACGAGGCGAAGCTCACCTTCACTAAGCTTCGGCGGGCGAAGCAATGTATCACTACTCCTCCCATGTCCATAAATGATTAGTAGCCCGGAGGGGTATAAGGGCTGTCCCGACTATGTCGGGATGGCCTTTTATATTTTATAGGAAAGGAAGTGGGGTGGGGAAGGCCCTCCTACGCTAAAGCTTCGGCGGGCGAAGCAGAGGGCAGACGGCAGGCGGCAGAAGGCAGAACCGCGACGCGGCAATCGGGCCTCACGCCAATACTCAACCTGTTAACTTTTTAGCATAGGCCCCGGCCCTCACGACCACGTCGGGAGGAACCTCACGATAATACTTAACCTGTTAACTTGTCAACCGTATCAACCCTATCACCTCTATCAACTTCCTACTTTTTACCGCCTACTATCTTCTTTCTTCTCAACTTCTTAACTCGTCAACTTATCAACTCGTCAACTGGTTAACTGATCAACTAATAAGTCAATATAACTTAATATAATGCTAATAACCGTATGCAGGTCCATGTTAGTTGTTGGTAATTTGGTAATAGGTTAAACCCTGCTGCCAAACTAACGATTTATGAAACTAACTTGCCCTGCCCCGACCAGGTGGCTAGCAGCGCTATGCTGTTTACTCACCTCGCATTATGGTGCTTATTCCCAACAGCCCATAGCCAATACATCCATTACCAGTCATTTACCAGGTGAATCGCTTAACAAGGATCCCATACTTTATACCGTAAGTATGGAGGTACACGGAACCGTTACCGATTCAGCCGGCCCCATGCCCGGGGTGTCGGTCTTTGTAAAAAACCAACCCGGTATTGGAACCACCACCGATCTGAACGGAAAGTATATCCTGACAGTACCCGATGCAACTATCGTACTGGTATATTCCATGGTAGGTTTCGATAACCAGGAAATTCCGGTGAAAGGTAAAGAAGTGATCAATGTAGCCATGAAGCGGGCCACCAACTCATTGAACGACGTAGTGGTGGTTGCTTATGGTAAACAAAAGAAACGGGACATCGTTGGTTCTGTTACTACCATCAGTCCTGAAGAATTAAAAGTTCCTTCCAGTAACCTCACCACCGCACTCGCGGGGCGTATTGCCGGGGTGATCGCTTACCAAACAAACGGGGAGCCCGGTCAGGACAATGCCTCCTTCTTTATTCGCGGTGTAACCACCTTTGGTTATAAAACCTCCCCACTTATATTAATAGATGGGGTTGAGTATCCCGATCTTTCCCGGATTCAGCCTGATGACATCGCCAGCTTTTCCATTATGAAAGACGCTACTGCCAGTGCATTGTACGGTGCGCGTGGCGCCAATGGCGTTATATTAATAACTACCAAAGAAGGTAAACAGGGGAAAGCAAAAATATTCATGCGGTTTGAAAATTCTATTTCACAACCCACACAAACCGTAAAGCTGGCTGACCCGATCACCTATTTGAACCTGCATCAGGAATCGGTATTGACGCGTAACCCGCTTGGCGCGCTGCCTTACTCCCAAAGCAAGATAGATAATACCAGGCTGGGCGTAAACCCCAATATGTTCCCGGCAGTTGACTGGATGAATATGTTGTTTAAAGACCGGGCCTCCAACCGCCGCGGTAATTTCAGTGTAAGCGGTGGTGGCCAGATCGTAAATTATTTCCTGGCAGGCTCCTTTACCCAGGATAATGGTATTCTGAAAGTAGATAAACGAAATAATTTCAATAACAACATCAACCTGAAGACATATAACTTACGTTCGAACGTAGGGTTGAAAGTTACCCGCACTACTGATGTGATGGTGCGCCTGTACGGAACTTTCGATGATTATAATGGACCGGTTGATGGCGGTTCGGGTTTATATAAGAAAGTGATGCGCACCAGTCCGGTATTATACCCCGCATATTATCCGGTGGATGAGGAACACCAGTTTGTAAACCACATTATGTTTGGCAACTATGATAAGGGAAATTATCTGAACCCTTATGCGGACATGGTTTCGGGTTATAAAGACTATAACAAATCCCTGATGTCTGCACAGTTTGAAGTTAAGCAGGACCTTTCCATGATTACACCGGGCCTGACGGTACGTGCCTTCACCAATATTAACCGCTCGTCTTATTTTGATGTATCACGTAGTTACTTTCCATTTTACTACACGGCAGCCGGTTATGATAAGTACACCAACAAGTACCTGTTAAACGTGATCAATCCTGACCAGGTAGCTAATAAAGATGCTGTTCCCCAGGGCGGGACCGATTATTTAGGCGCTCCCGTTGGGGCCGACAAAACCGTCACCTCTAATTTTTATTTTGAAAGCGCTGCCAACTATACCCGTACCATCGATAAACACGGCATTAGCGGATTGGTGGTGGTAACCGCCCGCAGCAAACAGGAAGGCGATACAAAAACTTTACAGAAGTCATTGCCCTATCGTAATATGGGTGTTTCAGGCCGGGCCACCTATAACTTCGACAGTCGCTTTTATGCCGAGTTCAATTTTGGTTATAATGGATCAGAACGGTTCTATAAAAGCGAACGTTTCGGATTTTTCCCATCCGTTGGTATGGCCTGGTATGTGTCCAACGAAAAATTCTTCGAGCCTCTTAAATCAGCCGTTAATAAATTAAAACTCCGCGCAACATATGGGTTGGTGGGTAATGATGAAATAGGCAGCCCCGATGACCGGTTCTATTACCTGTCTGATGTGAACCTGAACAACGCAGCCAATAATCCCGCGTTTGGTACCGATGGCCGTTACACCCGTAATACCATTCTGATAAACAGGTACGAGAACAGGGATATTACCTGGGAAACGGCGCGGAAATCCAACTATGCCATGGAACTGAGTTTGTTTGGCAAATGGGATATCATAGCAGAGTATTATACCGAGAAACGCTATAACATTCTCATGCCCCGCACTTACATCCCTTATACACTCGGCTTGCAGGTAAACCTGGATGATAATCCGCCTAAAGCCAACGTGGGAGAAGCTTCGGGACAAGGGGTGGATATCTCCGTGGAGTACCTGCAGAATTTTGGCAAGGATCTCACCATTCAGGCCCGGGGCAACTTTACCTATGCGCACAGCCGCCTCGATAAGAACGAATCGTTGCAATATGGCGAAGATCTTAAATACCTGAATAAAACAGGATCTCCTATTTCACAAACCTGGGGGTTGATAGCCGAGCGTTTGTTCGTTGATGATGAAGAAGTAAATAATTCGCCCACCCAAACATTTGGTGAAAGACCTAAAGGGGGTGACATTAAATACCGCGATGTAAACCAGGATGGGGTAATAGACAAGCTGGATATGGTGCCGATCGGGTTCCCCACCACGCCTGAGATCACGTATGGATTTGGCGTTTCCGCCAAATACAAAAGCTTCGACGTCTCCACTTTCTTCCAGGGAACAGCCCGCCGCTCTTTCTGGATAGACGTAAAAGCTACTGCTCCGTTTACAGCGTACCGCTATAAATCAGATGAGCTGCCAAATTACATTTTGCAAAACCAGTTATTAAAAGCTTATGCCGACGATCACTGGTCAGAAGAGAACCGGAATTTATATGCCTTATGGCCACGCCTGAGTTCGACATTGAATGTTAATAATAGTCAAACCAGTACCTGGTTCATGCGTAGCGGCGCCTTTTTGCGGTTGAAACAGGTGGAAATAGGCTATACCATACCAAAAAGAGTTACCAGCAAAATTCATCTCGACAATGTGCGGATATATGCCAACGGTACCAACCTGCTCAACTTCAGCCAGTTTAAAATATGGGACATAGAGCTGGCGGGTAACGGTCTAAACTATCCCATACAAAAGGTAATTAACGCGGGCATTCAGGTAACACTATAAATTATGCACTGATGAAAACTGTAATATTAACAACCACCATACTGTTGCTGATGGGCACGGGCGCCTGTAAAAAATACCTGGATGTTGTGCCAGACCAGGTAGGCACCATCGACAACGCCTTTACGCAACGCAGTACAGCCGAAAAATTTCTGTTCACCTGTTACTCCTATTTGCCAAAGCATGGCGATATGGATGATAACCCGGCCTTCAATGCCGGTGACGAGATCTGGTATATGGACCCTATCCGTGATGTGGACCCTGATTTCTGGGCCATCGCCCGCGGCAACCAGAGTGTAAGCAATCCTATGGGCAGTTTCTGGACAGGGAAGAACCAGGGAATAAAATTGTTTACAGCCTTACGCGATTGTAACATCTTTCTCGCAGGCATCGATAAAGTACGGGATATGGAAGCCGTTGAAAGAGAAAGGTGGAAAGCAGAAGTGACGTTCCTGAAAGCGTACTATCATTTTTACCTCGTGCGCATGTATGGTCCCATTCCTATAGTAAAGGAAAATTTACCGGTAGGAAGTGCGCCCGACGAAGTACAGGTGCCCCGCGATCACGTAGATAGTTGTTTCAGCTATATTGTTCAATTGCTGGATGAAGCCGCAGCCAATGACGCGCTGCCGGCAAGGATAGTAGGGACAGAACAAACGGAGCTGGGAAGGATCACCAAATCCATTGTACTGGCGCTGAAAGCAAAAGTACTGGTAACAGCCGCCAGTCCCTTGTTTAATGGCAATGGCGATTTCGTGGGCCTTAATACACAGGGCAAGGACGGAGGCCAGCCCCTGATAAATCCGGTGGCGGATCCCAAAAAATGGGAAGCAGCAGCGGCTGCCTGTAAGGAGGCAATCGAATTCTGCCAGGGCAATGCTTATACCTTACAACGGTTTAACGCGGCATTATATCCAGGCTGGGTCGTCAATGACACCATTAAAACGCAGCTGGGCATACGCATGGCTGTTACTGAAAAAGATTTTAACACCGAAGTGATCTGGGCCAATACCTCGAGCCGGGCTGGTGATCTGCAACGGTGGACAATGCCCATTCTGGGCAGTGGCGCTATAAGCGGCAGTGGTCCAAAAGGTATTCTGGCTCCTCCCATAAAAATGGCTGAACTGTTTTACACAAAGAATGGCGTTCCCATTACTGAAGATAAAACCTGGGACTATGCCGGCCGTTTTCAATTAAAGACCGCTACACCTGCCGATACATTTTATATAAAGAAGAACGAACAAACGGTAAAACTGCACTTTGACCGGGAACCCCGTTTTTATGCCGATCTGGCTTTTGACAGAGGCATTTGGTTTGGCAATTGGATAAACAATTATTCAATCAGCAACATGTTGTTTGTAAAAGCAAGAAGAGCCGAGTTTGCAGCCCGGCAGGGAGTAAGCAATTTTTCCGTTACCGGTTACTGGATCAAAAAGCTCATCAATATGAACACCGTTGCCGCGGCAGATGGGAATGTTACCGGTAGTAATCAAACGCCCTATCCCTGGCCGGAGATCCGGTTAGGTGATCTGTATTTATTATATGCAGAAGCGTTGAATGAAGTGAACGGACCTGGCGCCGAAGCATTCAGGTGGATAGATGCAGTGAGGGACAGGGCAGGGTTGCCTACGGTAGCGTATTCATGGGATAATTTCTCCAATCAACCTACCAAATACACCACTAAATCAGGCTTGCGCGATATCATTCACCAGGAACGATTGATTGAGCTGGCGTTTGAGGGACAACGTTTCTGGGACCTGAGAAGATGGCGGGAAGCGCATGTGGCATTGAATGCGCCTATTAAAGGATGGAGCACCGAACAGCAGGATCCCGCGGCGTATTACAAACCCATCGTGCAATATTCACAAACCTTTAAACTGCGCGATTATTTTTGGCCGATAGATCAGGATGAAATTTTGCGGAACAAAAAACTGGTTCAGAACCCTGGCTGGTAAACCTTCTTCCCCAAACCATAAATTAATTGGAATGAAACCGAATAAACTGATTATAACATGTTGGCTACTGATGATGGTCATTGTCATTAGCAACTGTAAAAAAGAGAATAGAAGCCCTTATGGAGCAGATGGATCGGCGCCCGATGCTATTACTAATCCCCGGGTGACGAACCTCGCCGGCGCTGCCCTGATCACCTATACGCTGCCCGATAATGAAAACCTGTTGTATGTAAAAGCAGTGTACGAGCTCAAAGGCGTAAAAAAAGAAGTAAAAGCATCCATGTTCCAAAAGAAATTATTAGTAGATGGGTTTGGCGATACGGAGGAACGGGCGGTGACCCTGTATGCGGTAAGCCGTAGTGAAGTGGTATCTCCACCGGTTGAAGTGAAAATAAAACCCCTGACGCCGCCCATTGTTGCTGTGTTCAAATCATTAAAAACAGATTCAACATTTGGTGGCATTAACGTAAAGTATGTGAACGATGACTCGGCAAATATTGTGTTTGAAGTGCTGGTCGTTGATTCTGTAGGTGACTGGGCGCATGTTGATTTTAATTATACCAGTATGAAAGAGGGCAGCTTTAACATCCGGGGATTTCCACCGGTTGAACGCACCTGGGGCGTTTATGTTCGTGACCGCTGGGATAATCACAGCGATACGCTGAAAGTAAAGATCACGCCTATTTACGAAGAGGCGCTTGATAAAACAAAGTTCAATGATGTACGGACCACTTTTGCCAGTTACATTCCACAACATCAGCCGCTGCCCAACTCTGGAATAGCTATTGCCAACGCCGTGGACTATTCCACCACTTACGCAATGAAAAATTTGTACGATGGTAATATTACCACCATGTTTCACACCAAGGAGAAATATGACCTGCCCCTTTGGATCCCGATTGACCTGGATAAAAGCGGCGCCTCAAAGTTTGTGTTGAGCCGGTTTAAGATCTGGCAACGTACCGGCACCTTTATTTTCAATCACGGTAATCCGCATCACTGGCAGATCTGGGGCACCAATAATCCTAAGATCATAAATAGCAATCCCGACAATACTGATCCAAATAATGGCTGGGTAAAATTGGGTGAATGGGTAATGACCAAACCTTCGGGCTGGGAAGTTGGACAAAACTCAAACGAAGACATCCAGGTAGCTACCGATGGACAGGAGTTTGAATTTCCGAACGGGATGCCACCGGTTCGTTACATAGGTTGGAAGAATATTGACAGCTGGGGTTCCATTGATGGGTATACGGGATTCTTTCACCTGTTTGAATTGTCGTTATGGGGACAGAAAAAGTAAATCAGTTCATTCAACAAAAATTAATTATGCGTGTAAGAAAATATAGCATTTATGGAGCCATGCTGGTCATATCCAGCGCCATGCTGTTCGCATGCAGTAAGATGAATGCTACCTATGATGAGTTTATAAAGGATGGAGAGGTGATTTACATTGCGAAGGTAGATTCTGTAACAGCTTATCCCGGTAACAACCGGATGGGTTTGTCTATGCTGCTGATCTCGGACCCCCGCATCAGCAAAGTGAAAATATACTGGAGCGCCGGTGGCCAAACCGATTCAACGGAAAAAGCGGTGCAACGAACCGACAATATCGATACCGTTCGTTTTTTATTTAATAAACTGGCAGAAGGTACGTATACCTTTAATATTTATTCCTACGATAAAGCGGGGCACCGGTCGGTAAAAAACGATGTAATAGGAACAGTATATGGCGAGCGGTATATTGCACAACTGGTGAACCGGACAATAAAAAGCGGCACCTATAATGATGTGGCGCAATCGGCTACCATCAAATGGTTTGGAGCAGGAGCAGATGTAATAGGCCAGGAAATTATTTATACCGACAACCTGGGTATGCAACAGAAAGTATATGCAAAGCACGAAAGTGCAGCCGATAGTACCGTGGTGTTGCCTGTTTATATAAAAGGAAATTCATTTCAATACAGGACCCTGTACAAACCAGACCCCAATGCTATTGACACCTTTTATTCAAATTATGAGTACCGGCAGGTACCATGATAGGGTTACGCAGCAATAGTATGTTTCTTTACAGTTAGTTAGTTTAAAGGAGGTGGTCTTCGAGCCGCCTCCGCTTTTTTACGCAATCGTTCCCGGAAATTTTTCTGCCAAAATAGTTGAATGAATAGTGATTTGTTGATACTAGGGCTGTTGTAATAATCGGTTAGTTGCATCAGGAATTACAGCCATATATGTTGGTTGTCATCACATTTACTGATGCATATGAAAAAGGTAGTTACTGGTATTGCTTTTCTGATTTGTATGGTATGGGTACAGGCTGCGCCGCCCGTTGTAATTGATATTACCCGTTTTGGCGCTGTGGGCAATGGAAAAACACTCAATACCACTGCTATTCAAAAAGCGATTGATGAATGCCATCAGCAGGGTGGCGGTAAAGTGGTGTTCCCGGCAGGCAACTGGCTCTCAGGAACTATTGTTTTGAAAGATCAGGTTACCCTTCAGTTTAAAAAAGATGCCCGTTTACTGGGCAGTACCGATATAAATGATTATCAAAACATCGATCCCTTTACCGATGGGCTGGGCATTGACGTAGGCTGGGCATTGCTGGTAGCGGTTGATGCAAAAAATATTGGCATTGAAGGCGAAGGCGCCATTGACGGCCAGGGTTCCAAATTAAAGGAACAACAGATAGCTACTGACACGCGCCCAGAATCCCAACGCTGGGGGCGCCGCCCGTTCTTAGTACGGATCGTACGCTGTGAAAACGTAACCGTAAAAGGCATCACACTCAATTATGCCGCCGCCTGGACCTCACATTATTTCCAAAGCAAAAAGATAAATATTGAAAATGTAAAGATTGTAAGCCACGGCGTGGCGCACAATGACGGCATCGATATAGATGGCTGCCAGGAGGTACATATTAAAAATTGTGATGTTGTCAGCGGTGATGATGCGTTGTGTTTCAAAACCACTTCCAGCACCATGGCGTGCAGTAATATAGTGGTCAGCGGTATGCGTTTGAAAAGCAACCAGGGCGCTATAAAAATGGGCACTGAGTCAATGGCCCCGTTTGAAAATATCACCATCACCGATTGTTATATCTACGACACCAACAATGGCGGGATAAAATTATTAACGGTAGATGGCGCTCATTTGCGCAACGTACAGATCTCAGACATTACCATGGTAAATGTAAGAACGCCCATGTTGTTACGCCTGGGATCCCGGTTAAGTGTATTCAGGAAAGGGAAAGATAGCCAACAGCCCACCGGAACGCTGGAAAACGTAGTCATAAAAAATGTAAAAGCACAGGCCGCTGCCAACGCTCAGTTAACGCCACCCTCCGGCATTCTTATCACCGGTGTGCCCGGTCACTATATTACTAATGTTACGTTGGAGAATATCGAGATCACTTTGGCAGGTGGCGGTACTGTGGAGAACGCACAGCAGCAGGTGCCCGAAGCCGTTGATAAATATCCGGAGGTAAAAACTTTTGGCCCGCTGGTGCCGGCTTACGGCATCTGGGCAAGACACGTAAAAGGTTTAAAGCTGGTGAATATCACCCTGCACCTCGATAGCATTGACCGGCGACCGGCTTTTATTTGTGAAGACGGACAGGATATTGAAGTCGATGGCCGGAAAATTCCTGAAACAATTGGCAAGCCTGCTATTATTCACCTGGAAAATATTAAGAACACGCTAAGTAAATAAAGCAATAACTATTCTAATAATAAAAACGACTGCTATGCTACACTTCCCACACCAAAAAAGGTACGGCAATACCTTTTTTAAAAACAGTGCATTCATTGCTGTATGCCTGTTATGTTTTTCTATCATGCTGCCTGCCATCCTTCATGCACAGGAAAAAACAGTGACCGTAAAAGGCACGGTGAAAAATGAAACCGGCGAACCGCTCTCCGGCGTTTCAGTAATAGTGAAAGGAACTACCATTGGTTCCACCACAAAAGCAGATGGCGTTTTTCAAATTACAGTTCCCGTAAACAGCACGCTTTCCATCACCATGGTGGGGTTTGTCAACAAAGAAATAAAAATTGGTAGCGTTGATCAATCGGATCTGGGAATTTCGCTGAGCTCAGATAAACTGGAGATGGATAAAGTGATTGTGGTAGGGTATGGAACCCGGCGTAAATCAGATATTACCGGTTCTATTGTTTCCATCAGTGAACAATCAATAAAAGATATTCCTTCCTCTAACCTGGCCACGGCCATTCAGGGGCAGGGCGCGGGGATAGATATTCAGCGAAGCGGCGCCAACAGCAAACCAGGCGCCACCCCAAACATTTTAATCAGGGGGTCCAGATCGTTAGGCGCCAGCAATGACCCGCTGATCGTGGTGGATGGTATTCCCTTCAATGGAAGTATCAATGACCTGAACCAGGACGATGTAGCCTCGGTTGAAGTTTTGAAAGATGGATCCTCTACGGCCATATATGGTTCACGGGGCGCCAATGGCGTAATACTGATCTCAACCAAACGCGGCAAAACCGCCAAACCCGTATTTACTTACAGCGGCTATGTGGGCACCAGCAAACTAACAAAAGAGTTTCCGGTAATGAATGCCGCTGAATTTACCGATCTGAAAAAATGGGCCAACATAATTGCCAACCCGGGTAAATACACCGGGCTGGATGATCCGCTGTTCCTGACCAATGGCGTATTCGATCCTGCAGAAGTGGAAGGGATAAAAAACGGCCGTAATACCGACTGGCAAAGCCTTATTTATAAAACCGGGATGATCACCGATCACCAGTTAGGTGTTTCCGGTGGAAACGATCAAACCCAATATGCGATCTCAGGTGGTTACTTTAACCAGACCGGTATTTACTATGGGCAAAGCTTTGAGCGGTCGACCGTAAAATTGAGTGTCGATCAACAGTTAGGAAAAATATTTAAAGTAGGGTTGAACTCATTGAACACTTACTCGGTACGAAAAGGAGAAAGCGCCAATCCCATGGCGCAGGCGTTACGCGCCAGTCCGTTGGCATCGCCGTATGATAGTGCCGGTAATATTTTAAATACTTATGTGCCGGGAAGCGCCAATCAGGTTTGGAACCCGCTTGCCGACCTGATACCCGGCGCAGCTGTAGAAAACAGAAAGCGCCTGGGAACATTCACCACCTTGTATTTGGAAGCGAATTTGTTCAAAGGATTGAAGTACCGGTTGAACGCGGGAGCAGAGATCAGATCGGATGTGTATGGAAATTTTTATTCCGATAAAACAAGTTTCCGGGTTAACCAGGGCGGTTCTGCTTCTTCAAACCGGAATGAAGTATCGAATAACTACACCCTCGAAAACCTGTTGATCTATGATGCCACTATTGCCCAAAAACATAAGCTGAACTTCACTGGTTTGTACAGTTTGCAGGAAGTGAGCTCAAAATCGAACCAGTTTGATAATACCAATATCCTGGCCGATTACCTCGCTTATTTCAACCCAACCTACGGTTCAAACCTGAAGGGATCGGGTAGTTCATCCAAAGCAGATATTCTTTCCTATATGGGCAGGGTGA
This sequence comes from Niastella sp., assembly GCF_045805085.1. NCBI lineage: Bacteria > Pseudomonadati > Bacteroidota > Chitinophagia > Chitinophagales > Chitinophagaceae > Niastella > Niastella sp. The sequence goes on along the minus strand of NZ_JBJMLX010000085.1, from coordinate 10,361 downwards.
ACTACAGTTTCAACGATCGCTATCTGTTGACATTGACCATTCGTGCCGACGGATCATCCCGTTTGGCCGAAGGAAATAAATGGCACTCCTTCCCCTCGGCAGCTTTTGCCTGGAATGTGAGCCGCGAAAATTTCATGCAAACGATACCGGCCATCAGTAACCTGAAATTAAGGGCCAGCTATGGAAGCGTGGGACAACAATCGATCAAGGCCTTTCAAACGCTGGGGCAATTATCCGGACTGGTATATAACTACGGTTCAAACATGGTTACCGGTGCTTACTTAACATCTACCATAAACAATACCCTCACCTGGGAATATACCAAAACCGCCAACCTGGGTATCGACTTCGGTTTGCTGGGTAATCGCATTACCGGTTCGGTGGAAGTGTATAAGGCATTTACCAATTCGCTGTTGTTACCGCAAACATTGCCGCCTACATCGGGCATCCCCAATCCTATTGTTACCAACGTAGGTAAAACGGAGAACAGAGGTATTGAAGTGCACATCAGCACCACTAACATCCAGGCGCAAACCCGTAACGATTTCAGCTGGACGAGCGATTTCAACTTCTTCTTAAACCGGGGTAAGGTAACCCAACTGGCTGGCGGGGTAACAAAAGACGTTGCCAATGGCTGGTTTGTGGGACAACCGTTAGATGTTTATTATGATTATAAAAGACAGGGCATTTGGCAGAATACAGCAGAAGATACCGCCGCAGCAAAAGCCCTGGGTTTATCAGTATCCGGCACCTCCTCAGTTATAGGCACCATTCGCGTGGCTGATCTCAGCGGTCCCGATGGAAAACCCGATTCAAAGATCGATGCCACCAACGATCGCATTATTGTAGGAACAAGTCAGCCCAAGTGGGAAGGCGGTACCACGCAGCGTTTTGGATTCCGTGGTTTTGATTTAACTGTGGTAGCATTTGCCCGTTGGGGATATACCATGAACAGCAGCCTGTATGGAGGCGGATTTGTAAATACCTACCAGGGAACATACAATAATATAAAAACGCATTACTGGACGCCTGAGAACCACGAACCCTGGAATCCGAAGGCAAATTCGGCGGCTACCAATCCATTGAACCGCTCGGTAATGAGTTATTTCGATGGTTCGTTTTTAAAGATCAGAAGCATAAGCCTTGGTTATAACCTGGACCCGTCATTAGTAAAACGCATAGGCGCAAAGAATTTCCGGGTATATGCAACCGCAGCAGATCCCTTTATTCTTTTCTCGCCATACCGCAAGGCAGGAGGTATAGATCCGGAAGGATCAGGAACAGTGGGTGTTGATACACCGCCTACCTGGTCGATGATCTTCGGTATTAATATGTCGTTTTAATTTTCACCACCCAAAACAAGATGTATGAAAAAGATATTTTTATTCTGCAGCGGGCTCCTGATCGTAATGAGCGGCTGTAATAAAAAACTGAAAGAAGAACCCAACTCTATTCTTGTACCTGCATTCTTTCAAACCAGTCAGGGTTTGCAGGCGGGACTGGATGCAGCCTATGCAGGCATGCGCAACTTCTGGGGTGCGCAGGAATTGTTTACCGCCACGGTAATTGGTACCGATGAATTTCAGCGCGGCGTGGATGGGAACAGCGATATTAATCTGTACAGTTATACTTCAACACATAGTACTACTACCACGCTTTGGAAAGCAGCCTATGTTTTTATCAATACCTGTAACGGCGTTATTGATTATGCCGACAAAACCGATCTGCCCGCAGCTACAAAAAACACCATAGTGGCGGAGGCCAAATTTTTGCGGGCCAATTATTATTTCATTCTTGTACAGTTTTGGGGAGATGTTACCCTGAACCTGCATTTTCAGTCGGAGGCAACCACGGCTGCCAAACGCGATCCCATGGGCGATGTTTATGACGCCATTATTCAGGATCTGAAAGACGCGATAGCCGTGTTGCCCGCCAGTCCTAAAAGCAATGGCGTGCTATCAGGAAAGGCTACAGCTGTAGCTGCGAAACATGTGCTGGCAAAAGTGTATCTTACCCGTGCAGGATCTGCAGTAAAAAAAGCCGATGATTATCAGAATGCTTATAATACAGCAGTGGATATCATCAACAATAAAGCGACGTTGGGATTGAATTTATTGCCCGACTTTAGTAAGGTGTTTGCAGAAGGAAATGAAGACAACGAGGAGGTACTGTGGACAGTACAACACACCGCCAATTTAGCGTATAATGGTCCCAATAACAGTGGCATCAGCTCGAGTAATGGTATTAGTACCTACAGTGCCGACAATGTGTTGAACCATATGTGGGTGGGACAGTATGAGAAAAGACCGGGCATGATCCGCAGTACAGCCTATGGCCGCCCGTATATCCGGTGTATCCCTACGCGTTGGTTAACCGATACTGCTTTTAAAGAAAGAGTGAATGATACCCGGTACAGCAAAACCTTTCAGACCGTATGGTATGCCAACAATCCGGATCCCAAAGGATATCCGGTTTGGACAAGCCCCTTACCAGCAGGTGCGCCGGCAGATGCCGTGGTAGGACAACCAAAATTTAAATTGGGCGATACGGCCATTTACATGCCTGGTGTAGATAAGACCAAGGCACAAATAGCTGCCAGCCGGTATTTGCTTATCCCGCCCGGTAATTATGATAATACGTTGTCGGCTACCATGATGAAATATTTCGATACAAAAAGAGCCGACCTCAATTCACCCTCTGTACGGCCGGTGATCGCGTTCCGCCTGGCGGAAACTTACCTGGTGGCAGCGGAATCCGCCTACATGCTGGGTTTGCCGGATGCTGTAAAGTATATCAATGCCGTGCGGGAAAGGGCCGCGTATCCAACAGGCAATGCAACGGCTATGGATGTAACTGCGTCTGACTTATCGCTGGACTTTATATTGGATGAACGTACCCGCGAGCTTTGTGGGGAAAATGTACGGTGGTGGGATCTGGTGCGCACCGGTAAGTTATTACAACGGGTACGCATGCATAATAAGGAGGCCGCAGCCAACATCATCGAAAAACATGTGTTGCGTCCCATACCCCAGGCGCAAATAGATGCTACCACAACAGGCGATCCGTATAATAATAGTTTGTATTTTCCCTTATGGAATTAGATCTTATATGAAGAAGCTGCTTGTCATATTTGCTGTTTGTATTGGTAATTTCTTATATGCACAAAAGGAAGAAAGCGATAACCGTTTTGGCGGGAATAAAAACAAACCAGCCCGGCAGGAATGGTTGCGTGATCAGGGTTTTGGCATGTTCATCCATTTTAATGTAGATGCGCAGCTGGGTATAACGATCAGTCACTCCCTGGTGGGCGCGGCTGATGAGTATGTGAAAAGATATTATAATGAACTTCCTAAAACATTTGATCCGTACGCATTTAATCCGAAAGCGATTGCCCGGCTGGCAAAACTGGCAGGGATGAAATATGTGGTGTTTACTGCCAAGCATCATGCCGGCTTTTGTTTTTGGGATACCAAAACAACCAGCTTCAGGATCACTAATACGCCCTATCAAAAAGATCTGCTGAAAGAGTATGTGCAGGCGATCAGGAAAGAAGGACTGGCAGTAGGGTTGTATTATTCGCCCGAAGATTTTAAATTTTTATATGATCACCATATTCTTATAAAACGCGGGGGTAATCAATTCGATAAAAAAACCACGGCTGCTTATGAAGACCTGGTGCGAAAACAAACCACCGAATTGTTCACGTTATATGGTAAGATAGATGTTCTTTTTATTGATGGAGAACCCAAGGGGCCGTGTCGAGAAACCGCCTGGAAGTTACAACCGGATGTGGTGATCACCCGCGGCGCTGTAAATACGCCTGAACAAACGCTCCCGGGAATTGCATTGGATGAGTTTTGGGAATCCTGCGTTACAATGGGAACGCAATGGAATTACAAACCAACCAATGATAATATAAAAACCGGTGGTCGCCTGATAGAGCTGCTGGTAGAGGCCCGTTCAAAGGGTGGGAATTTTTTATTGAACGTAGGTCCGCACCCCGATGGCTATATTCCTTATGAACAGGAAACTCCGTTACGGGAAATGGCTGCATGGAATTTCATCAATCATGAAGCAATAGAAAGCGTGCGACCCTGGATCGTTACCAATGAAGGAAATATCTGGTTTACGGCCTCGAAAGATAAAGGAACGGTGTATGGTGTGATTACCGGCCAGCCGGATTGGGCAAAAGGCGATCGAAAGGAATTTGTATTAGGTTCGGTAAAAGCTACGTCAAAAACAACCATCAGTGTATTGGGGCAAAATGATAAAGTGACCGAATACCAGAACGAGCTTGATGTGCATTCCCGGTTTGAACAGAAAGAAGATGGACTGCATATTTCATTAGTGAGGGCCCAACGGGTGTATGATAATTATAAATGGCCTAATCCCATTACGGTTAAACTGGAAAATGTAGAACCAGCTCTCGATCCACCCCAGGTTGAAACTGGTAATGCAATAATAAAAAACAACGCAGTGGAATTAAATGCCCGGGTATTAAAAAAGGGAAATGCAGATTCATTACAATTGTTATTTGAATACCGGCCCTATGCGGGATTTGCCGAGAACCTGTATAGCAAAGACTGGCTGAGTACAAAACCTGTAACTATTAATGAAACAGGAAATTTCACTCAGTTGCTTTCATCTGTTGAAGAGGGAAAAGAATATCAGTATCGCGCTGTTATCATTCATCCGGTGTTGACGATCAGGGGAGATGTAAAGCGGGTAACAATTAAAAAGGATGTAAAATGAAAAGTGTGTGATACAATCAAAGGGCGCAGAGATTTAATATCGTAAAATTGAGACATATAAAATAACATCGAATAAATGAAACAAACGATTCAATGTCTGTTATTGACGCTGGGGATTGCTCAATTGCAACCAGTGGTCTGTGAAGCACAATCAAAAAAAGCGATGGCCGATTTCTCAAAATGGCCGGCAGGCACCTCGCCGCAGGAAGTGGGCAAAAAAGTGGCGGAGCATTTTGTAGCTACTCCGCATACCAATTTTGGCCGCACCACACCACCCAAAACAATTACCTATCCGGAAACCTGTACCTGGTATGGCGCGCTCACCTTCGCAAAACAATCCGGTGATAAAGAACTGTTGCAAAAACTGGTACAACGGTTTGACCCGATGTTCGGTGCACAGGATACGCTGATCCCAAAACCATTGCACGTTGACGCCACCGTATTTGGATCGGTGCCGTTTGAGTTGTATATGCAAACAAAAGACAAACGCTATCTTGAAATAGGAAAACGTTTTGCCGATAAACAATGGGAAAATCCGGAAGGCCCCCATGTAAAACCTGAATCGCAGGACTTTTTAAACAGGGGCTACTCCTGGCAAACCCGCATGTGGATCGATGATATGTTTATGATCACCGCGGTACAATCTCAGGCATACCGCGCTACCAATGATAAAAAATACATTGAAAGAGCGGCAAAGGAAATGGTGCTTTATCTGGATTCATTGCAAAAGCCTAATGGGTTATTCTATCATGCACCCGATGTTCCGTATTTCTGGGGCCGCGGAGATGGCTGGATGGCAGCAGGCATGGCAGAGTTGCTGCGTTCATTGCCAAAAGACAGTCAATACCGCGAACGGATTATGAAAGGCTATAAAACCATGATGGCCTCGTTGCTGAAGTACCAGGCCGAAAATGGCATGTGGCGCCAGTTGATCGATGATGCTGAATCATGGCCCGAAACTTCCTGCACAGGCATGTTCACGTTTGCCATGATCACCGGTGTCAAGAATGGCTGGCTCGATGCGGCTACTTATGGACCTGCCGCCCGAAAAGGCTGGCTGGCGCTGATTACTTACATCGATAGTAATAACGATGTGCGTGAAGTGTGCGAAGGCACCAATAAAAAGAACGATCGTCAGTACTACCTCGATCGCAAACGTAATATTGGCGACCTGCACGGTCAGGCCCCGGTGTTATGGTGCGCTACGGCGTTGTTACGATAATATACTCTACCTGTCAGGCGAAAGCCTGACAGGTTATAAATTCTTGCCAAGTGAACCGCATTAAACTTTCTATCCTTATTGCCATAATAAGTTCCTGCCTTATTACTACAGCACAGGAGCGGACTGCCTGGATGAAAAAGGCCCGCTGGGGCATTATGGTGCATTACCTGGCCGACTGGCGCTCACGAACAGACAGTATTACAACAACAACTGCTATTTGGAATGAAATGATCAACCAGTTTGATGTGGAAGGATTGGCGAAGCAGGTCAAAGAAACAGGCGCCGGGTATATGATCTTTACCATTGGGCAGAACTCGGGATACTTTGTAGCGCCTAATAAAACATATGAACGCCTCTCCGGCAACAAGGGTAAATGTTCCCAACGTGATTTAATTGCAGATCTGTCAGCCGCTTTAAAAAAGCAGGGCATCCAACTCATTGTATACCTGCCATCAGGTGCCCCGGCCGGTGATTCTGTGGCAGCAAAAGCATTGAAATGGGAGAATGGTCCCCACGCGAACCTGGAATTTCAACGTAACTGGGAAGCGATTATCCGGGAATGGTCACAACGCTGGGGTAATAAAATTGTAGGCTGGTGGTTCGATGGTTGTTACTGGCCCAATATCATGTACAGAAATGAAAAGACGCCCAATTTTGCCAGCTTTGCAGCAGCAGCCCGCGCCGGTAATCCCGAAAGCATAGTAGCATTTAATCCCGGCGTGGTATATCGTACGCTGTCCCTTACACCTTATGAAGATTATACCGCAGGTGAAGTAGATAAACCGGAATTCATTTCCATAAAACGTTCCTATGAAGGAAAGGTGGATGGAAAACAAATTCATGTGTTGAGTTTCCTGGGCAGAACCTGGGGAATGGGTGATCCCCGTTTTACCAGTGACCAGATCATTGGTTTCAGCAACCAGGTAATACAAGCTGAAGGCGCCATCACCTGGGACACACCGGTACAACGTAATGGATTAATAGCTGCCCCTTTTGTTCAACTCCTGACGGAGTTAGGAAAGCGTGCAGGTAATAAATAAGATTATATGAAAAGAGCCCTCTTTATTGGACTTATCCTTTTCCTTGCCATTGCTGAGGTAAACGCATTACCTGCGGATACAGTGCTGATCACAAGTCCTAACCGGCAAATACAGTGCAGACTCTTTCAACAAAACAATCAATTGCATTTTGCAGTTACCTATAAAAATATTCCGGTCGTAGAAAACTCTGAAATGGTGATGTTGCTGAACGATACGGTTGTGCATTGGAAAATGCAAACGTCTGCTGATCTCCGCTACCAGCTCAATGAGCGCTATCCCTGGCTGGGCGAACATGCCACTGCAATAGATCATTGTTCGGGAATAAAAGTGTTGCTGCAGGATCAGACAATGGTAGACACGCTGGAAGTTCGGGTATTTAATGATGGAATAGCTTTCAGAACAATTCTGCCTGCCGCTGATAAAATCATTCGCATCCCTGATGAAGCAACCCTGTTCAATATTCCGGCTGGCAGCCTATTGTGGTACCACGACCTGATCATGCATTATGAAGGTGTACATGTAAAAAAAGAGATCAGCCAGGTGCAGGCAGAAGAGTGGGTGGCGCCGCCGGCCACCTATAAATTACCACAAGGAGTCTATGCATCCATCACTGAAGCCAACCTGGTAAATTATGCAGGTATGGCATTGCAGGCAAATGGGAACAATGGTTTGCAGATACGCCTGCCTCATCACCAACGGGCTTCCTATCCTTATCGCTTGCGATATTCGCCTGAAGATACTTTACGGTTACAACAACCTGCTGCTATTGCCGGCACCATCATTACGCCCTGGCGGGTAGTGATAATAGGAAGCGACCTGAATACACTGGTGAACAGTGATCTCGTACAAGATCTCTGTCCGCAACCAGACAAAACATTGTTCCCCGAAGGAATAAATACCAGTTGGATAAAACCCGGCCGTGCCGTTTGGAAATACCTCGATGGAGGTGGGGATGGAAGTTTTGATGTACTTAAAAAATTTACAGATGACGCCGCAACCCTGGGCTTTGAACACAATATATTGGAAGGCTTTTGGGCCCGATGGGGCGGCGATACCTTACGGCAGTTGATAGATTATTCCCGCCAGAAAAAAGTAGGCATCTGGCTATGGAAACATTCCAAATCACTACGCGATCCCAGTGAGCGGCAGGCATTCTTTAAAAAATGCCATGACCTTGGAGTGACAGGGTTAAAGATCGACTTCTTCGATCACGAAGCGAAAGAAACCATTGATCTGTATGCAGCCATCTTGCGGGAAGCCGCCGAAAATCATTTACTCCTCGATTTTCATGGTGCCAATAAACCCACAGGGTTATCGCGTACCTGGCCAAATTTATTGACCAGTGAAGCCGTAAAAGGGATGGAATCGAGTAAGCTCACTGACAGGGCAACGCATGAAACAACGATACCGTTCACCCGCTGTTTGGCCGGGCCGGCAGAATATACAGTTCTACTTTTTAGTGAGCGGAGACAGAACACCACCTGGGCGCACCAGATAGCAAGTGCCGCGATCCTTCATGCGCCCTTGCTAACCTATGCAGCCAATCCCGAAAATATAATAAGCAATCCTGCGGTAGCTGTTATCAGGGATATTCCAGCCGTATGGGATGAGACCATCGTATTACCGGAGTCGGCCATTGGGGAAATGGCTGCTTATGTGCGCCGAAAAGGGAATAAGTGGTTTGTAGCCGTTATGAACGGTACTATTCCTAAGAAAGTAACAATTCCCCTGCATTTTCTTGGATCAGGAAAATACAAAGCTACCGTAGTAAAAGATGATAGCAACAATGCCGCATCTGTAGTGGTTGAACGTAAGGTTTATACAAAGCAAGATGTTCTTGAACTTGTACTGGTAGCCGGTGGCGGCTATCTGGCTGAATTCTCGCTTTAATTAAAAAGAAGTTGAATAATGAGTATTGATTTCATCAGAAAAAGCAGTTGTTTGATTGTAGCACTGAGTAGCATGTCGTTTTCCCTGCTTGCACAACAATCGCCCCTGCCGGTACAACAGGACCGCTGGAAAATATTGCCTGATGGCAGTATTGAATGGCCAATCGACAACCGCCTGCCGCATACTGATCATGTGGAGATGAGTGGCGAAAAAGTGTCCATGTGGGTACAGTATGGCGTCAACGCCGAAGGACAGCCTTCTATAAACCGCACCATGGTTTTTCCCACCTTTCGGTTGTTACCGGTACGTACCATTGGCAGTATGACCTATAACATTACCGATGAGGAGCTGCCCCGGTTCCTGATAAATGACAAATTATTAAAAGCCGGTGTATATAATGCCGCCGTGGCAACCGATATGCCGGAGAAAGTAACCAGCATCAGGCAAAAAGGCATTTTACAAATAAACAGTGTAATAGGAAAAGACAATGCCGTCACGTTACAACGAACGCTTTTTCCCTCGGTAGATAAACCGGTGGCAATGGAAAAATGGGTGTTCACCAATACCGGTAGGCAACCGGTGAAAATTGAGATGGAGTACCTGTACAGAGAGGTTCGACCCGCCACGGAAAGAACGACACCGGTTCCACACAGTTTTATTGTAACTACCGCCAATGAAGGGTTGAAAACAGTAGCGCCTGGAGACTCGGTGCAATTCGGCATTTTGTACCAGGCAGCAGATAAAAATAATCCATTACCAACAGTTGATGTGAATGCAGCTTATAACGACAGGCTGCAAAGAGTAAGTAATATAATATCATTGCTGCAATTGGAAACGCCTGATCCTGTTTTGAACACTGCCTTTGCATTTGCCAAGATCCGGGCCACCGAAAGCATTTATAAAACAAAGGGCGGCTATTTACATGGTCCTGGCGGATTACGTTATTATGCCGCTATTTGGGCGAATGACCAGGCGGAATATGTAAATCCATTTTTTGCTTTCCTGGGTGATGAAATTGGGAATAAATCGGCGATGAATGCCTATCGCTGGTTTGCAAAGTATATGAACAAGGAGTACCAGCCTATTCCCAGTTCTATTATTGCCGAAGGCGATGCCACCTGGCATGGCGCCAAAGACAGGGGCGATATGGCCATGATCGCTTATGGGGCCTCACGCTATGCCTTAACGTATGGCAACACAGATTCGGCCAAAGTATTATGGCCATTGGTTGAATGGTGCCTGGAATATTTAAAAAGAAAAGTAAACGAACAGGGTGTAGTGGCCAGCAACAGCGATGAGCTGGAAAACCGCTTTCCGGCAGGCAAAGCTAATTTGCATACCAGCGTATTGTATTATGATGCGTTGCGCTCCGCAGCTAAGAAAGGGCGGCAATTGAATGTGTCAAAAGAGCAGACCAGCCGATATGAACACGAAGCGCAGACGATGCGAAAGAATATT
>NZ_JBJMLX010000084.1:0-9398 GCF_045805085.1 Niastella sp. | reverse complement strand
CCAACAAGGGTTATTGTAATCAAAACAAGGGTCGTTGTAATCCAAACAAGGGTCATCGTAATCAAAACAGTAGGTCTTGTAATCAGGACAATGGTCATTGTAATCAGGATGATCGGTTTTGCCAGTCTAGAATTTCCCTTTGCACATCGAACAATAGGTGTCAGCGCTCTGATCCACGGTCTGGATCCGCTCATTGGCGTCGTTCATGATGCAATTTTTGGTGGGGCAATGTGGAAGGCCCTGGTTGTGGCCCAACTCATGAATAACGATCGTGCGAAGACGGTGCCGGAAACGAGGGATGTCACTTGTTTGCAGCCGATGATCGCTGATTACACATGAACGGCCCGGTTGGTAACCCAACCCAAAGATACCCCACACCGCATATTTATATTGAGGGTCTTTAATATGGCCGTTTTCTTTCATGGTAGTGAAGATGTCGTTATGAGTAAGACCAACCATCTTCGTTATAGAGTCAGGCGCGGTATGCGACAGCCATTTGATGATGGAATCAGCAGAATACCGTTCACCCTTCGATAAATTGATAAAAGAAGCCGGCATGTCTCTTTCTGTTAAAATAACCACAGGTACCTTAAAGAATGTTTGTAATTCCTGTTGAATAAACTGAAGCTGATCCGGCGTATAATGGCCTATTGGTTGCAGACCGATAATTTGATGATGGCCGGGTTTAATGGGGCTTGTACAATGAGATAGGAGGAGTGTGAGGAGGATGGAAAGTAATAAACGGCGGGGCATAGGTTGAATGGGATTGGGTAGTTATGGCACTTTGGGGCAAATGTAATGTTTTGTGGCTTTATTTTGATCGATCAATTTCTGTTTTTCTTTATAAGTAAGCATTACATTATCTATAACTTCACTGCATAGCCGTATACTAACGATTGTAGAAATCAGCCTCAATAAGTAACTTAAATTGCCGGGTGTATTAGCAGGATTGCTGGTTTGGATTGTTAACAAATAACGTATATATTGGGGCGAAATGCAACTGGTTGTAAAGCCATGTTGCTGCTTAAACCCTTAAATCATGCGCTCCCTACTTCTTGTATTCTGTTTTGCAACAGCCTTTCATGGCTATGCCCAGGTGCCTGAGAAATTCCGTAAGAACCGAAAGTCTCACAGCCTTCCTGAAGCCAGGTTTTTACTAAAATTAGCCCCCCTTGCTGCAATCGATGCCGTAAGCTTCCCTACAATAACAGCTGGTGTGGAAGTGCATCTGGCCCCACAGTTCAGTATGTATAATGAAATAGGCATTCGATACCGGAAAGGATGGTATGAAAAACCCGATACCAATTTTGTATCTCCCAGTGGGTTTAAATTAAAGTCAGAGTTCCGTTATTATTTTCGGGAAGGCAATTTAAGTTATGAGAAATTTCATGGGCATTATATTGCCATGAATGTTTTTTATACTAATCATAAATATAATTCGGTCATTGACTATAATGCAGGAGATTATAGCGGCTACGATTTAAAAGACGGTATTGGCGTTACCAAAACAGTCTGGGGCCTCAATGCCTTGTGGGGCTGGCAGGATGATATTGGTAAATACTTTATGTTTGAAGTGTATGAAGGCATAGGCGTACGGTTCAGAAATTATAAAACAACAAACCAGCAATTTAAATATGATCGTGATGCATTCGTTGAACCAGATGATGTAAATGCTGTTTTCAGAGGATCAAATGTTGAGCGGGCAGCAAAAGGTGGAAGCAGCGCCACCTTTAACTATACAACCGGGATTAGATTCGTTTACAAAATACGTTAACTATAAGTTGCAACATACTCAATAGCTTTTTCGCCAAAAGACCTGATCTGCGGTTCAACCCGTTTGTTCAGGTCTTTTTGTTTTGTCATGCGCGTGTTGTAATTGCTTCTGTTACAGAGCGGCATTTGTTATATCTGTTTACATAATAATTTCTTAATTTAGTTACATGGCAACTCTTTTTAATTTGCAGCGGTATGACCGGTTATGTCATACTGCTAAAAAGTTGCTAAAATGCTGCAAGTGGGAAACGCTGACAAATTATTACTACAAAAAATTGCTCGCAACGATCAGCATTCTTTCCAGGATCTCTTCGATACCTGGTGGGAACCTTTGTTTCAATACGCATTTAAAGTACTACAAAACAGGCAGGATGCGGAAGAAGTAGTGCAGGACTTCTTTATTCATTTCTGGAATAAACGCCATGAACTGCCTGAGATCCAATCATTGACCGCTTACTTATTTACCGCATTAAAGAACCGCATACTCAATCACCTCGCAAAAAAGAAATATCCCGTAACCAGCCTCGATGTATTATATAATAATGAAAGCGAATTTTCTCCCGCTGCCGCTTTTGAACAAAAAGATACAGAATCTGCCTTGCGATCGCTGGTAAGTACACTGCCCTGTAAAATGAAGCAGGTATATGAAATGCATCAGTTTGCCGGATTATCGGTTAATGAAATAGCCCGCGCTACCGGCAATTCCGAACAAACCGTCCGCAACCAGTTAAACACCGCCGTCAAAAAGTTAAGCCTGGTGTGGAAAGCCGAACTGCTCACGCTCATCGTTTTATACTTTCTTTAAAAAAATGGCAATCCCGGATAGTTAAACTTCCGCGTTTCCCTGTCTTAGTATTGAAGCTGGAAAAACCTCATCGTTGAATTATCAGGAACATATCGATCAATTACTGGAGAAGTTCAGGCGGAATGCCTGCTCGGAAGAAGAGTTGCAGGAGTTATATAGCTGGCTCGATAAACAATCGGCTGCTGGTGAACCGTATTCTTTTGCCAATGACAATGCCCGTTTATTGCTGAAGACCAGGATGCGCGAGGCCGTTTTTGGTGCGGTTGGCAGCCGGTATCGATGGATGCAATACGCTGCGGCTGCTGCTGTATTGATCGTTTGCTGCAGTCTTGCTTATTGGTTTACCCGTCCAACCCGGGTGGTGGTAGCAGCGGCGCCTGGTAAATTAGAGAAACAATTGTTACCTGATGGCAGTACCGTGTGGCTGAACGACAATTCGATCGTTGTGTATTACAGTAATTTTTCTGGTCATAGAAACATCGAACTACAACAGGGAGAAGCATTTTTTGAAGTAAAGAAAGATGCGGCGCACCCGTTTACGGTTCAATCAAATGGAGTGAGCACAACAGTTAAAGGAACTTCTTTTTCGGTAAAAATGATCGATCGTACAGGCGAGGTGAAAGTGTCGGTTGTTACCGGGAAAGTGCTGGTGCATAAACAACAGGATACACTTGGCTATCTGTTGCCTGGTCAGCGGTTGCGCTATTTAAAACAACAGAACACTGCCCGCATAGACAGTGCGCAGGTGGGTGAAGCCAATGCCTGGATCCATGGTGATCTGTTCCTGCAAAATGCCACCCTGAACGAAGTGATGCAATGGTTACATGATCACTTTAATGTTTCGGTTGAAAACAAACGTACCAGTTATACTGGTGATTATTACCTGCAGGTTAAACGGGATATCAGTTTACAGGAAGTGGTCAGGATCCTGAATCTGCTTGGCTCTAAAGACCATATCCGGTTTTCGTTACATAATCAGACAGTCCTCATTCAATAATTAATCCTTAACGTTCTATTTATGAATCCTTCTGTAAACAGATGGAAAGCAATCTGCTTGCTTTCTCGGGCCGCTATGCTGTTTTGTTTGCTGGCTTTTATTTTGCCCTTGCCGGCGCAAACAGCCAACCCGCTAAAGAAAACGGTGCTTATCAATGTCGATCAGCAACCGCTTGAAAAAGTATTGACAGATATTGCCATCAGCGTTCAGGTGAAATTTGCTTTTGACGTAAATGACGTAAAACAATACACCGTAACCCTTCATGAAAAAAAGGAGATCACGGTTGAAGAGGCGCTCAGGAAGGTATTGAATAAAACCAATCTTGATTTTGAAAGCCATGCCAATACCATCGTGATCTATAATAAAGAAAATAAGCCGAACAATTCATCGACCGGTTCCCCTGAACAGCCCCAAAGCAACTTTATCAGCTATTCATCGGGCAGCCAGGTGTTTACCGGAACGGTAACAGATGATGCCGGGCCTTTATCTGGTGTAACACTTAGCATTAATGGGTCTAAAGTTGGTACTCAAACCGATTCCAAAGGGGATTTCAAACTGGAAGCTGATGGGGAAACCATTACAGTTACAGTTTCTTATGTTGGCTATGCTATAAAGGAAGTGACGTTGAAGGCCGGCATTCCCAATTTCATCAAATTGGAGCCCGAAGAAACGCATCTGAATACAGTAGTGGTGGTTGGTTACGGTACTCAAAAAAGAGGCACTTTTTCAGGGGCGCAAACAGATGTAAAGCTGGATAAGGCAGCATCGCGTTCCGTTCATAATTTCACCGAGATCATACAGGGTAAAGCGCCTGGCGTGATCGTGCAGAATGAAGGTGGCGACCCTACTGTACCCCCCTCTGTGAATATTCGCGGGATGGGTGGTATTAACGGAGAAAAAGTGTTGTATGTAGTAGATGGTGTGGTAACGGATGGAATACCGGTAGTGAATCCAAATGAAATTGAAAATATCTCGGTTTTGAAAGATGCGTCGGCTGCTATTTATGGAGCAAGAGCTTCAGGTGGTGTAATTCTTATTACAACAAAAAAAGGTAAAGCAGGCGCCGCTTCCATTACGCTCGATGCCAAATATGGCGCACAAAAAGCCTGGCGTAAATTGCAGCCGTTAAATGCCAAAGAATACGCCGATATGATGAACCTGGCTGCTGACAATGCCGGCAAACCAAGGTCTAAGGCTTTTGATGCCACCATCTATCCTGATGGACAAATAACCCGCACCAACTGGATGGATGATATTTTCAGGACCGGTCATATAAGCGACTATAACGTCAACATCAATGGCGGTAACGATAAGTCGAAATATTTTATGGGCTTTGGTTATCGCAAGGCGGAAGGCACGTTGCTGAATACCTATGCGGAGCGGTATAATTTCCGCCTCAACTCTGACCATCAGTTGAAACCCTGGTTGAAAGTAGGAGAGAACCTGCAATACACGTATACCAATGGTAATGGCGCCAATACCCAAAGCGCTTACACCGGCGCTATCTTATCTGCGATCTTTTATCCGCCCAGCGTAGCGCCTTACAAGACTGATGGCACCTATGCCGGCCTGCCCGCTTTGTATGCCGGAAGCTATGGTGATGTAATAAATCCGGTTGCCTATTTGAACCGCCTGGATTACAAGAAACCGGTGAATGGTATTTTGATCAATCCATATGTGGATATCAAGCTGTACCGCGATCTTACCTTCCGCAGCAATTTCGCCTTAACAAAAAATTTCTCTACAGAGAAGGAGTTCGATACGCGGGTGCTGGAGATAGGAAAGATCTTTGATTTTAACCAGCTTGCTATCAACAATGATAATTACACCAATCTGCTGGCCGAACAAACGCTTACTTATAATAAAACCCTGGGCGAACATCACCTTACGGCCGTGGCTGGTTATGTATACCAGCACGAGCAGGAAGAAAGTAATTATGCCAAAGCGCAGGATTTTACCGATGAACGTATAGTGTACCGCTATTTTCAGAATGCCAACGATATTTTTAAACCCGAAAGTTACAAAACGGAAAAGGCGCTTGTTTCATACCTGGCGCGGGTGAACTATGATTACCAGGAAAAATACCTGCTTACATTATTGGGCAGGCGCGATGGTACATCCCTGGTGGCTAAAGGGAACAAATTTGCAAATTATTATGCGATTTCCGGCGGCTGGGTTATCAGTCGCGAAGAATTTATGCATGGCATTAGCTGGTTGAATAATCTGAAACTGCGTACCAGTTATGGCTTGCTGGGTAACCTGGGCAGCTTGCCGGCAAACTCAGTGAATGTGCCTATGCAAGCTACTACAGTCTACATGGGGCAGGACCCCACCCAGGCGTATGGATATGCCGAGAACGCTATATCAAATCTTAACATAAAATGGGCCCAATCCCGTCAATACAATATAGGAGCCGATGTAGCTGTGCTGGATAACCGCCTTTCCTTGAACGCTGATTATTTTATCAAGAATACAGAGAACATGTTGTATCGCCGCCCGCCGGCCAGTACCAATGGGGTAAACTTTGGCAAATGGGATAACGTCGGTAAGGCACAGGATAGAGGCATTGAACTGGGTATTAATTACAATGGTGATCCCAAAGCCGCATTCCAGTATAGTATAGGCGCTACTATGACCAAAGTATCGAACAAACTGGTTTCCCTCACCGAAAATATTACTACCATTTCAACGGCTGATATAAACATCCGCAGCACCCTGTCGCCCGTGTTGATGCGTGTGGGTGATCCGTTGTTTTCTTATTACGTTGTTCCAACAGCCGGTTTGTTTAAATCACAGGACGAAGTAAACAACTATAAGAATAAAGATGGCGGCCTGATTCAACCGAATGCAAAACCCGGCGATCTGAAGTTTGTAGATGTAAGCGGTAATGGTAAAATTGATGACAGCGACCGCGTAGTGAGAAAAGGCGCTTATCCCAATTTCACTTATGGCTTCAGCTTTAATGCCAGCTACAAAAATTTCGATCTGAACTTCTTTGTACAGGGTGTACAGGGCAACAAAATATTCAATGGGCTGAAGTACCTGGCTATGCAGGCCGCGGTGGGCGGTCAGAATTATAATATGCTGCATGATGTAGTGAATGCCTGGACGCCAGACAATCCAAACGCTACCATTCCCCGGTTGTCATTAACCGATGCCAATGGCAACTACAGTACCGTCAGCGACTGGTATCTCGACAATGGCTCTTATGCCCGCATCAAGAATGTGACCCTGGGCTATACCTTACCGGGTACATTGACCAACCGGGTTAAGATAAATACCCTGCGGATATACGTAACCGCCAATAACCTGGTAACGATCACAAAGTATAAAGGGTTCGATCCCGAAGTGGGCATGAACGAATACGGCATCGACAAAGGCCGCTATCCGCAGGCGCGTTCGGTATTTGTTGGAGTAAACGTTAATTTCTAACCGTATAAGCAAGTTAATAATGAAAAAAGCGCTCAATAATATCGTACTATATTGCATGGCGGCAGGTGTATTGGCCAGCTGTGATAAGAAACTGGATATTGAACCGGAAGGCTCGCCCACAACCGGTTATTTCTGGAAAACATCGGCCGATGCCATCTACGGCGCTAATGCCATGTATGACCAATTTGACGGCGAAGAGTTTTATGGCCGTGGTTTTATGTGGTACATCAACGCCAGCGACGACATGGTGACCGGCCGCTCCAATGCCAAGGCAGACAATGTAAAAAATTTTAACAGCGCTACTCCCGGCGTATCGTATCTTACCGATCAATGGAAAATGCGTTATATAGTCATTAAACGCGCCAACGATGTAATTCTGCATGTGCCCGGTATTGATATGGATGGAACACTGAAGAACAGGATATTGGGCGAAGCTTATTTCTTACGCGGACTGATGTATTTTCAATTGTCGTATAACTATGGGAATGAAAATGCCGGCGTGCCCATTGTTACGGAAGCTGATTTATCCAATACTGCCGCGGTGGCCCGTGCTGCCAGTGTGAGCGAAAATTATGCACTGGTTGAAAGTGATCTTAAAACTGCTGCCAGTTTATTGCCTTATTTCGATACGTATAAGGCGGAAGATTATGGCCATGCCCATAAGACCGCAGCGTGGGCATACCTGTCGAAAATGTACCTGTATACAAAAAGCTGGCCCAATGCGGAAAAGTATGCAGATTCGGTAATAAAGAGCGGCAAACATGCCTTGCTTACCAACTTTGCCAACGTGTTCACCATCGCCAATAACTGGAGCAAGGAATACATCTGGAGTGCACTGAGCACCCCCAAAGGAACCGGTGGCTGGGGTAGCATTCTGCCTGGTGTTATGCTCGAGAACAAAGGCTGGGGCAAATACAATGGCTGGGGATATTATACACCCACCAAAGAATTGTACGATGCGTTTGAGACCGGTGATCAACGAAGGGAGGTTACTATCCTGAAACCTAATGATCACTTCCAGTACTTTGGAAAAGATACTATCTATGGTTCCAGCAACAGTTTAAGTGGTTACCAGTTCAGGAAATATATGGAACCATTCTCCTATGCTGAGCCTGTTAGTAAGTATATTAGTCCGAACGGTGATCACCCCACCACTGCGCTGAACCCACCATTGCTGCGCTATGCCGAAGTGTTGCTGATAAAAGCAGAGGCCGAATTGATGCAGGGCAAGAATGCGGATGCGGAGATCAATGCCATCCGTAACCGCGCCGGGTTGGCAAGCATAACTGGCGCCAACATGGCAGAATTGAAGAAACAACGTCGCTGTGAATTTGCCGGTGAATGGGCTGATCGTCACCGCGACCTGGTACGCTGGGGGGATGCTCAAACCGTATATGCACAACCGTTGCATGGTTATAACGGCACAGTGATCTGGCCGGCCCGAACATTTAACCCTGCTGTGCACAATGTATGGCCTGTTCCGTCTACAGAGATCAGTAATAGCGGCGGGGTGATAAAACAAAGCACAGGCTGGTAAAAGAATGTGCTGGCGAAGAGACTAATGTGAAGCAATTATTAAATAATAAAATTATTTAAGTAAAAACCCTGACGGTGGTAGCTTTGTGTTGCCCTGTTGGGGTTTTTAACTCAATAACTAACAAACTAATAAACTAAAGCATTTTATACATTGAATAAACTATTATTATTCCTGTCTTTCCTTAGTACTACCCTGGCATACGCTCAACCTGCCTCTTATACTGTAGCCAATGCGCATTCGCACAACGACTATGAACAACCAATCCCTCTGTTAACGGCCTATAATGAAGCATTCGGTTCAATAGAAGCAGATATCTTTTGGCATAATGGCGAATTGCTGGTGGCGCACGATACCAATGAACTGGCCTTGCACAGGACCCTCGAAGACCTGTACCTGAAACCGCTGCAATCGTTTGTAGAGAAAAACAAAGGCCATATTTATGCAGATGGCGCCCGCCATCTGCAGTTTATGATAGATATAAAAACCGACAGCGTAACTACCCTGAACAAACTGGTAGAACTGTTGCAAAAATACCCGGTGCTTACGCAGTGTTCAACTTTGCAAATTGCTATCAGTGGCAACCGGCCCGATGTATCGGCGTATACCTCTTACCCTTCCTTTATCTGGTTCGATGGCGAATTGCAAAAAGAGTATCCGGCTGAGGCGCTTGCACGTATAGTGATGCTAAGCGCCGACCTGAAGCAATACACCAAATGGAATGGGAAAGGCATTATTCCTTCGCCGCAATGGGATATTTTGCAAAAGCTCGTAAGCCATGCACATGCCTTGAACAAACCCGTTCGTTTTTGGGGTGCGCCTGATTTTACCAATGCCTGGATCCAGTTGATACGACT
>NZ_JBJMLX010000083.1:0-24620 GCF_045805085.1 Niastella sp. | reverse complement strand
TTGACTTGTTTCAGGTTGCAGAAAACAGGTTGCAGGTTCCCGACGCGTCGGGATAACCCGTTACCAGTTTCCGGTTACCTGTAACCGGCGCTATGTTATGCCTATGCATTTCGCGTAAGCGCTATGCTTCACGATTCGCCATTGCTTAATTATTAAAAAATTAAATCACCTCAAAGCCATTTATATTATGAAAAGACTATTACCCACTTGTTTATTATTGGGCGCACTAACCACGCTTCAAAAGAGCGCACATGCCCAGAACTGGCAGTTGGTGTGGCAGGATGAGTTTACCAATGGCATCAGCGCCGATTGGAATTTTGAAACCGGTAACGGCGGAGGCGGCTGGGGCAATAACGAACTGGAATATTACCGCGCCGAGAATGCTACAGTTGAAAACGGACAACTGGTTATCACAGCCAAACAGGAATCATTTGGCGGTTATAACTATACCTCGGCCCGCATGAAGACCCAGGGCAAAAGATCCTGGAAGTTCGGCAAGATAGAAGCACGTATCAAGATGCCTGCATTCTCAGGGATCTGGCCTGCGTTCTGGATGCTGGGTGATAATATTTCATCAGTTGGCTGGCCTTCCTGTGGCGAACTTGATATTATGGAACATATCAATTCCGAAAACATAAATTATGGCACAGCACACTGGTCAGACCCCAATGGCCAGCATGCTTCCTATGGTGGCAATACCGCTGTTACCGTAACCGATTACCACATTTACAGTATTGAATGGGATACCAACTACATCCGCTGGTTTGTAGATGGTACTAAATACCATGAAATTTATATTGGCGGCGGTATCAATGGCACCAGCGAATTCCAGAACAACTTCTTCATTCTGCTGAATATGGCTGTTGGCGGTAACTGGCCTGGCTTCAACATCGACAACGGTGGTTTACCCGCAAAAATGTATGTTGATTATGTGCGCGTTTACCAGGATGGTGGCGGTACACCTACGGGCCCGGTAACATTTTATAAAGATTGTAACTACAGCGGAACTGCCGTATCGCTCCCAACCGGCAGCTACACGCGGGCGCAATTGATAGCCAAAGGCATTAATGACGACGAGATCTCTTCTTTAAAAGTACAAAGCGGTTACAAGGCAACATTGTACTGGGACGACAACTTCACCGGCAGTACACTGGTTAAAACCGGTGACGATGAATGCCTGGTCGATGATGGCTGGAATGATAAAGTCACTTCCCTTGTTGTAAGCACCAATACTTCATCAACCAGCACCCTGATACAAGCTGAGAGCTATAGCAATATGTCGGGCGTGCAAACCGAAGCTACTACCGACGCTGACGGCGGCCTGAACGTGGGTTATATAGATGCGGGTGACTGGCTGGCGTACAGCGCCGTTAACTTCCCTACTTCCGGTGCATACAAAATAGAATACCGCGTGGCAAGTTTGAACGGCGGCGGTAAATTATCAATTGATCTGAACGCCGGCGCCATTGTATTGGGACAACTCGATATACCTTCTACCGGTGGCTGGCAAAACTGGACCACCATTTCACATACAGTAAATGTAACTGCTGGCACTTACAATCCGGGTATTTATGCCGTAGCAGGAGGCTGGAACCTGAACTGGATCCGGATCACACCGTTGAACGGCGCCAGACAAACAACCATGGTAAATAACCTGATCGAAAATTCTGTGCAATCAGGTAAATCAATCTCCATCTATCCCAATCCGGTTCAACAACAATTGAACATCACCAGCGGCGAATCATTGTCGGGCGGACTCATTCGCATCTTTGATCTCAGCGGCAAACAGGTTATTACGGCAAGACCCGCCTCTAACCACATCGATGTATCTGCACTGGCGCCAGGCGTATACACCCTGGTATTCACCAAAAACAAAACGAGGATCACTAAAGAGTTTGTGAAATAAACCATTCATCCTGTAAATCAAAAATCTAAGATCATGAAGAAAAATCTACCGGGAAGGATCTTCCTTGCTCTTCTATTATTCGCATCGGTACAGCGCGCATCAGCGCAGTTCAAAGTGGTTGGCTATATGCCATCATGGGCTGGTGATGTAAATACTGTGCAATACAGTAAGCTTACTCATATTAACTATGCTTTCATTCTGCCTAACAGCAATGGTACTTTACAAGGCCTTGACAACCCAGGAAAATTGTCGAGCCTGGTAACCAAGGCGCATGCCAATGGTGTAAAGGTGCAGATCTCCGTAGGTGGCTGGAACGATGGTAATGACAGTGGTTTTGAAGGACTGGCTGCTAACAGCGGCTCTCGTTCTACCTTCATCAATGCCCTGATAAGCCTGGTTAATCAGTACAACCTCGATGGGGTTGATATTGACTGGGAATACCCGGACAATGGCGCTTCTGCCAACAACTACCTGACGCTGATGACGGCACTGTCTACCGAAATGCACAACCGAGGCAAAATTTTGACTGCGGCTGTAGTAGGCGATGGCGGAGCAAGTATCCTGAACGGAGTGTTCAATGTAGTTGACTTTTTGAACCTGATGGCTTATGATGAAAACGACTATCAGCACTCAACGTATGCTTATGCACAGAAATCAATGAACTATTGGCTTGGCCGTGGTTTACCCAAATCAAAATGCGTATTGGGTGTTCCTTTTTACGGTCATCCTACCTGGGAATCATATGCCCAACTGGTTAACCGTGGCGCTGACCCATATTCTGACACATATGATGGTGTTGGTTACAATGGTATCACTACCATCAAAAACAAAACCAACCTGGCATTCGACAATGGTAATGGTATCATGATGTGGGAGCTGAGCAACGATCTGTTTAACCAATACTCATTAGTATCAGCTATTCATGATGTAGTTCTTACCAGAGGTGGTGGAACCAATCCTCCTCCTCCTACAAGCGGTATCCTGATCCAGGCTGAAAGCTATAGCAACATGTCTGGCATTCAAACCGAAGCAACTACCGATGTGGATGGTGGTCAGAATGTAGGCTGGATCGATCAGGCTGACTGGTTGGCTTTCTACAACATCAACTTCCCTGTTACCGGTCAATACAAAGTTGAATACCGTGTTGCCAGCCTGAATGGTGGCGGCGTTGTATCGTGCGATCTGAACGCAGGTTCTATTCAACTGGGTCAGATAGCTGTGCCAAACACCGGTGGCTGGCAGAACTGGACAACCATTTCTCAGACTGTAACTGTTAACGCAGGCACCTACAACTTTGGGGTGTACGCACAAGCTGGTGGCTGGAACCTGAACTGGATCCGTATTACACCGGTGACTACTACAAAAGTAGCCCGTACTGAAGCGTTTACTGGTCTGGTTGATGCTTCTATCCAAAACGGTAAAGCATTCAACATTTACCCCAACCCTGTTCAACAACAACTGAACATCCAAAGCGGTACTTCGTTGGAAGGCGGCATCATCCGGATCTATGATATCAGCGGTAAAATAGTAATGTCAGCACGTGTGGCTTCAAACAAGATCGATGTATCTTCTTTGACTAAAGGTGTATATACCCTGATGTTTACTAAAGGTGAGCAAAAGATCACCCGCCAGTTCATTAAGTAGTAGTTTTTGTGTTCTGTTAATTAGCTAATAACCCTGTCAGATCTAAACCGTAGTGTGCATATTCATCGTATGCATAATACAAAGCTTTGATCTGACAGGTTTTTTATTTTATACATTTTACATCTTAACCACGCAACATGCACAAATTAAATCTGTACCTGCTGGTAGGCCTTGTAGTAGTAGGTTCCGCAACCTATGCACAACAGGATAAACGTTATCCTATCGGCAGTAGCAACAACGTATTGAACGGCTTCAGAAAGCAAATAGCTGCCAGACAAAAACCCAATGGGCTCAGTAGTTTGCAGTTACAATTATCCCCTTCCCTTTCATTGCCAGCTGCTATTAATTATCGCAGGTCATTAAGTTCAGGTTCTGAACAACTGGCGGGTACCATTGAAAATGTACCCAACTCGTCGTTCTACCTGCTATTTGAAGGCAAATCAGTGAGCGGCCACATTTTGCTGCATAACACTAAAAAAGCCTATAAATATTATTCCGACGAAAACGGGGCAGTATTTGTTGAAGAAACAGATATCAATAATGTAGTTTGTATAGACTATAAACAGGCAACCAGCGAAGTAACCAACGCCAGTAACGCAGCCCCTGCTATCGCCAATGCAGCAGCAGCTGTTACCGACCTGCAAAGCTTTCCCGGTGGCAATGGCTGTGTACTGCTCGACTTCGATGGACAACTGGTTTCAGGCACTGGCTGGAACAACGGTAATCCCATCAATGCAGCTCCGGCCAATTTAACAGATGCTGACAAAGAAAAGGTATGGCAACTTATCAGCGAAGATTACCGCCCGTTTCATATAAACATCACCACCAGTGAGGCCGTTTTTAATACGTATCCGAAAACAAGAAGAATGCGTTGCATTTTTACACCTACCAATACGGCTGCCCCGGGAGCCGGCGGGGTAGCTTATGTAGGTTCCTTCAAAACAAATGATGATACCCCCTGCTGGGTATTTAACAGCGGCGCCAGGGCGGCCGGCGAAGCCGGTTCGCACGAAGTGGGTCATACGCTGGGGCTTTCACACGATGGACGCACCAACCCGGTTGAAGAATACTACGAGGGTCAGGGCGGTTGGGCTCCCATTATGGGCGTGGGCTATTACGTATCGCTGGTACAATGGAGTAAAGGCGAATACGCCAATGCCAGCCAAAAGCAAGACGATCTGTCAATCATTACCAGCTCAGCCTATGGCTTAGGGTATCGCACCGATGATTATGGCAATACTACTGCAGCAGCCGCACCGCTCACCGTTAACACCGCAGGCAGTGTAAGCAATGCCGGGTTAATAGAGCGCACAGGCGATGTAGATATGTTTGCCTTCAGCACTACAGGTGGCAATCTCAATCTGACATTTACTTCTAACGCCGCATATCCTGATTTGGATATCCTGGCCACTTTATACGATAAAAATGGTACGGTCATTACCACCAGCAATCCTACCGGGCTAAATGCCGGCATCAGCAGTACGCTGGCGGCAGGCAATTACTATGTTTCGGTTACAGGTACGGGTTCAGGCGACCCGGTTACCAACGGTTATTCCAATTATGGATCGCTGGGTACTTACACCATTACCGGTACTATTACCGGCGGTTCTACCCCAACCGGCAATAAATTGCCTTCAGTGACCATTACCTCACCTGTCAATGGCAACACCTTTACAGCACCGGCAAATATTACCATCAATGCAACTGCTACCGATTCCGATGGAACTATCAGCAAAGTGGAATTCTTTAACGGTTCCACCAAACTGGGCGAAGACGCTTCTTCTCCTTATTCATTTGCCTGGTCGGGCGTGGCAGCAGGCACCTATGCAGTAAAAGCAGTAGCTACCGACGATCGCGGTGGACAGGCTACCACCCAAATTACGGTATCAGTTGGTAACACCCCTGGTGTCACTGTTTATAAAGATTGCAACTATGCCGGCTATGCCATCAACCTGCCCATTGGAACCTATACGCTTAACCAGCTGATGGCGAAGGGTGTATTGAACGACGACATTTCTTCCATGAAGGTGAACAGCGGGTATGAAGCGGTTTTGTATCGTGATGATAATTTCGCCGGATCCGCCTATTTGTTCAGAGGCGATGCATCATGCCTGGTAACCGTAGGGTTGTCTGGCGGTTCTACCGTAAACTTAAACGACTGGACAAGCTCCATAGTAATTCGTCAAACAACTGCCAGGGCCTCGATGGCAGCAGCGGCAGCAGCATCCGATGCCGGCGTAGTACCGTATATAAATTATTCGCCCACCTTACAATTATTGCCTAACCCGGTAGATAACGAAATGGTCATCCGGTATGGCAATATGGGCGATCATTTTGATGTATCCATCGTTAATATCAACGGCGGTGTGGTGTATTCAGCGCCACGCATCCTAAGCGGGCAATCTATCAATGTTGTTAACCTGCGTCCCGGCATCTACTTCGTTAAAATAAATACAGGTAAAGAAACCATAACAAGGAAATTGATCAAGCGCTAACAAAGGCTAAAACTTTTGTACGCCGAAGAGAATGGCATGAAAGAATAGTCCATTAGTCCATTCCGTCACCCACGGAGCGGGAACCATGCCACCCGCTCCGTTTTTCTTTGGCCGTCGTAGCCCTGGCGAAGGCGGGGAAGGAAACCGTTAACGAAAAACTTACAAGCCATTAACAATATCAGCCGGCGTTAACCGTCTAATCATTCATATAAAACACGGCATTATGAATCCAATAGCATTTCCCATTATCACCGGCATTGTTATGATTGGCATTATATTATCTTTTTTTCTCAATAGCAAGCGCAACAAAAACGACAGCGACCTTAATATTTACTCCTGAGTAAATCAGTTGACGAGTTAACCAGTTAACCCCCACTTCATGGGGGCAGGCTCTGTTAACTCGTCAACTTTTCAACTGACTTTTTGGTCATATCTAAATTTTACGTATCTTAGGTATCATATTCCCCATCTACTGAAGACACTTCAACTCTCTGAATACCGCTATTAAAGATTGCTTTCTGATTGCGAGCTCATTCCTTCCCAATGAATAATTCTACATACAGGCTTTTCATCACCTAAATTATGTTTATGAATGGATCATTTTTACTATTTGAAAAACCAATGATAAAGAGTGGTTGGTGCCCGGTCACTGGGCATCGACCATCACTCTTTTTGATTATTATTCTTTAGTTAAGGGAGAATCAGTGATGCTTAGCAGGGAAACCAGTTCCCTGGGCGGGGTCTTTTGTATTAAATCCTGGTGATTGAACAATTGCTCATACCGTCCCTTGGCTGAGATGGTTTGAACCGATAAAACAATTTGTGATAACCGCAAAAATGCCTGCTCCCAGGTTTTGCGCACCAGCTCACCCCAGGCGGGGTATTGGTTCAGCAGGGCGTTCATATTATTTCTGGATATATACAAGAGAGAACAATTCTCAATGGCTTGTATATTGAATTTGGCCTGGCATTGATAAGTGTAACTTTCAAGGTCGGTAAAGAAATTTCCTTCAAAAGCAAACCAGTTAGTCACCACCAGGTTATCGACCATCGTATAAACACGAAGCGAACCGCTTTCTACATAATAATAATTCTCACAATACTGACCGTATTTTATGAGGTGGGTTTCCTTCTCCAGGGTCATTGGCTGAAATAACTGCACCATATGCTCCAACTCATTTTCCGTAACGGAAATGGTACGTTTAATATGGTCTTTCAGCGTTTTCATTCAATATAAATTATAGACGGGATGGTGCAGCAGGCGGGAATGCACTAGTCAACAGGACCATAACCGGTATTTCAAAGGTATGATTAATAATAGGTGTTGCATATACGTGGAAATACTATTTCGGAATTAATAATTTGTTTTTCCTGAATCGTAACTTCCTTTTGGTTTTTACGCATAAGTTTGTACCTACGCAAACATTACAAGACCAGCGGAACCCCAGGTAGATCCCGGGGATTCCGCCTGGCACAAGCCTTCGCAAATCTGGCTAACCTCCACTCACGCCCAACAGCAATCTTGAATAAATAAGTATGACCGGGATCTTGTTTATGCCTTTATTATAATTAGGAATAACACTCCATTACGAAAATAGCTAAATAAAGTTTTGCAGCCTTAAGCAATAATTTAATACACGGTTCACATTTTAGTAATATCGAAAGTTTCCCTTTGCGCTTTCTTCAAAAATCGACTACTTATCCTTTTACTATCGCTAACGGTGCTATGCCTGCATTTTAAAAATTAAATTTATTAAGGCTCCCTGATTACAATCTCGTAACACCAAACATTTACTATGAGAAAAAAAATCATGCGTTTTTTTTGTTTCCCGCTTGTCAGAAAAACAACCTTGCCATTGCTAACAGCATTGATGCTTTTATTCACATTACCTGTATTAGCCTTTCAACAGCAGGACCGTACAGTTAAAGGAAAAGTAACAGATGATAATAAAGCCCCGCTGCCCAGTGTGAGCGTTACCCTACGTGGCACAAACAAGTCAGTGACTACCGATGAAAGTGGAAATTTTGAGATCACTGTTCCTGCCGGCAAAGCCGTTTTGCAGTTTTCTGCGGTCAGCTTTGTGACCAAAGAAGTATCTGTAGGCAGCCAGACAACCATCAACACCACCCTTACTCTTCAATCGAAACAGTTAAGCGATGTGGTGGTAGTTGGTTATGGTAAATCGAGCAAAAGGAATATCACCGGTTCAATAACCAGTATCAGCAACGAAAACTTTAACCAGGTAGTAACCGGTTCACCAACCCAGTTATTACAGGGTAAAGTAGCAGGTTTGAACATCGCCCGCAGCGGTGACCCTAACAAAACTCCATCAGTAATCCTGCGTGGGCCTTCTACCCTGCGTGATGGTGCCAATGATCCCTTTTATGTAATAGATGGTGTACCCGGCGCTAACCTGGAACTGGTAGCCCCTACCGATATCGTATCTATCGACGTGCTGAAAGACGCCTCTTCAACCGCCATTTACGGCGCCCGCGCTGCCAACGGGGTGATCATTATCACTACCCGCCGGGCAAAACAAGGCCAAACCATGTTGTCCTATAACCCATATGTTGCCATTGAAACCGTATCAAATAAAATTGATATGCTGAGTGGCGATGAGTTAAGAGATTACCTGGGTAAAAACGGACAAAGCCTGATATCACAATACAACGACAGTGGCGCCAATACTAACTGGCAGGATGAAGTGATGCGCACAGGCGTTTCACACAACCATAACCTGGCTTTCACCGGTTCACAGGGCAATACCCTGTATGGCGCCAGCATCAACTATTTCGATAACCAGGGTATTGTAAAAACCACCTCGCTGAAACGCATTATAGCCAGGGGTAATTTAGAGACCAAGTTCTTTAACGACCGCCTGCGTCTGGCTTTTTCAGCCACCAACAGCACTGCCAAACACCGCGACGTTGACCAGGGCGCCCTGTTCAACAACATGCTTACCTATATGCCTACAGTAAAGGTGCACCGTCCCGATGGCTCTTTTACGGAAGATCTAAGCCGTGGCGGTTATTTGAACCCCGTTGGTATCATTGCCAACAACCTGTTTGATAATAAAGAAGAAAATACCTTACTGAACGGTTTGGCTGAAGTAAAGATCGTGAAAGGCCTCACCTATACCCTGAGCATTTCAAACCAGAAACAACGGATCGATTCAAACTACTACAATAATGCAAGCTCAGGACAGGCAGTAGGCGCCAATGGCAGAGCCCACCGCGGCAGCTATGAGAACAACAGACAGATCATTGAATCTTTCTTCAATTACGACAAAACCTTTGGTGATCATAATTTCAAATTACTGGCTGGTTATTCGTGGCAGCAGGACCGCACCGGCGATGGCTTTGGTGTCACTACCCAAAACTATACCAATGACCTGCTCAACTATAACAACCTGGCTGTAAGTAATGGATTGGTGGTAAACAATATCAGGTTCGACAATAACATCATCTCCACCCTGCGCCTGATCTCTTACTATGCCCGTCTTAATTACCAGTTCAAAGACCGGTATTTATTCCAGGCCTCTTTACGTAAAGACGGATCTTCTGCATTTGGTAAGAACAACCGCTGGGGTTACTTTCCAACTGTATCAGCCGGATGGCGTATTACCCAGGAATCGTTCATGGCCGATCAAAAAATATTTGACGACCTGAAACTGAGAGC
The DNA here is from genome assembly GCF_045805085.1 of Niastella sp. Lineage (NCBI taxonomy): Bacteria > Pseudomonadati > Bacteroidota > Chitinophagia > Chitinophagales > Chitinophagaceae > Niastella > Niastella sp. The sequence continues at coordinate 14,896 of NZ_JBJMLX010000083.1, read as the reverse complement.
CGGTTATGGCGTATCGGGTAACTCACTGGGCTTCGATGCATTCACCGCCATTACCCGTTACGATGCAAGCGGAAAATTTTATTACAATGGCCTGTACCTTAATGGCCTGTTACCTGTAACCAATGAGAACCCCGATCTGAAATGGGAAAGCACTGCCATGACCAACATCGGTCTTGATTTCGCTGTGTTGAAAAACCGCATCACCGGTTCTATTGACTATTACATCAAAAATACCTCTGACCTCATCTTCAATTACCAGGTGCCAAACACTGTATATTTTACAAGTTACATGACGGCCAACGTTGGTAAAGTAAAAAATACCGGTATTGAAGTGACTGTAACCGCTACACCGGTTCAAACCAAAGCTTTCAACTGGACCACTACAGTGAACGCATCACATAACAAGAATGAAGTGGTTTCCTTATCAAACGGCAGATTTAAGGCACTTGATTATTATCCCCTTGCTTATCTGGGTGGAAAAGGTCAAACCGGTAACTGGAGCCAGGTGCTTGTTGAAGGCCAGCCAGTGGGAACATTCAGCCTGTGGCATTATATGGGCAAGAACGATGCCGGCACCAGCACCTTCCTCACAAAAGACGGAAAGACCATTGCCAGCCAGCCGAGTACAAACGACCTCATGATTGCAGGCAATGCCCAGCCAAAACTGCTGTTTAGCTGGAACAACACCTTTACTTATAAGAATTTCGATCTGAACTTCTTCTTAAGAGGTGTAACCGGTAACAAGATCCTGAACAATACGTTGGCGCAATTGAACAGCCCCGCCGATTCAAAAAACAACAACGTACCTAAATTCACACTGGGTGAAGCCTTCACTGATAATGTGGCGTACCTCACTTCAGACCGCTTCCTGGAAAAGGGCGACTATATTCGCATGGATAATGCTACACTGGGTTACTCGATCAAAACAAAGGTGAAGACCATCAGCAAACTGCGCGTATATGTTTCCGGGAACAACATCTTTACTATCACTGGTTATCGCGGTATCGATCCTGAGATCAATATCGGAGGTTTAACGCCAGGCATAGATGCTAAAAACTTCTATCCCAAAACAAGATCGATCATCATTGGCGCCAACATCGTGTTCTAATACTATTCAATAAAAAATACGAGATCACACTATAATAAATAATTACCAGTATGAAAAAAACATTGATCGCATTACTAGCTATCGTTTTTATAGCGAGTGCGTGTTCTAAACTGGATGTTACACCGGAGTCGCAATACACCCTTGGCAACTTTCCCAAAACGCCACTCGACTATACGGCATTAATAGGCCCTATTTATACCCAGCTGGCCAGCAAATATGCTATTGAATATTTCCGGATGCAGGAGCTGACCACCGATGAGGCCATTATTCCCGGCCGCGATGGTAACTATGATGACGGTGGACAATACCGCCAGCATCATCACCACCAGTATACACCCGATCACTCAAATGTGAAGGATGTATGGTCCTGGGGATTTGGCGCCATCAATACCTGCAACCGGGTATTAAGCAACATTGCCAATTCATCCATGGCCGAAACAGATCCTGCCCGCATCTCCTCTACTGCTGAAGTAAAGGCCATGCGTGCCCTGTTCTATTTCTTTATGATGGATATTTACGGAAACGTTCCTATCGTTGATACATTTCCGGTTAATGATTTACCAGCTACTAAAACAAGAGCTGAAGTGTTTGCGTTCATTGAAAAAGAACTGAAAGCCGTGGTTGGTAAATTACCGGTAAAAGACCTTAACAATCCTATTCCTACTTATGCCCATCCAACCAAAGGCATGGTGTATGCCCTGCTGGCAAAAATGTACCTCAATGCTGAAGTATACCTTGGCCCCGGAAATAAAAAATATAACGAGACAGTAGCCATGTGCGACAGTGTTATTGCCTCTAAAAAATATTTCCTCGACCCCAGCTATGCATCGGTTTTTGCACCGGATAATGGTCCCAATACTACAGAGACTATTTTCGCCATCCCTTACGATCCGCTGTTGCTGGATGGCAACCAGTTTACCCGCCATGGCTTTATGGCGTATATGTACCCTGTTTATGGCGTGCCTAACAACCTGAGTGTGTCCATGAGCACTACGCCTGCATTTTACGACAGGTTCAACCTGCCCGGTGATGAACGCAACAACACCTGGCTCGTTGGTAAACAAACCTATAAAGACGGCACTCCATTTACTATAAAGATCACCAAGAAAGACCTGGATGCCAGCTATTCAGGCCCTGCCGGCGATACGATCTGGCAGTTGGAGATCAGCAAAACGCTTGTAATGACCGGTAAAAAGCCTTTTGATGTGGGCAATGATTACAAGGCCCGTTGTATGGGTGTTCGATCTATCAAGTACTATCCCGACAGGGCTACTACCGCGCTTACCCGCATGAGCGGCAACGATATGCCGATCTTCCGCCTGGCCGATATTTATTTAATGAAAGCTGAAGCCATTTTACGTACTGCCACCCCTACTACCGTAAATGGCGAATTGCAGGATGCAGTGGTATTAATGAATAAAGTACGCGCCCGCGCCAAGGCGCCAACAGTTACAGCTGTTACCCTGGATGAACTGCTCGATGAGCGCGCCCGCGAACTGTACTGGGAAAACTGGCGCCGTAACGACCTGATCCGTTTTGATAAATATGAGATAGAATATCCTATCCCCGGTGATGTGGCCACACCCGGGTATGATAAACCTAAAATGAGCACAGACGCCTACCTGAAGCTTTTCCCTATTCCAAACACGGAAAGAAAGCTGAACGTAAACCTGGCCCAGAATGATGGGTATCAAAAATAAATAAGGATGCATCGAATATAAGCGAATCCCGTCCCGGGTTAACCGGGGCGGGATTTTTTTTTCCGGGAAGCTGGGGTAGCAATACAAGGGTGGCAGCTGATTTCGAAGCTGACTTTACATCAACAAACAAGGACCAATCAAGGAGGTAACAGGGACTTTACAAGGATAAAATCCCTGTCAGGTCCCTGTGAGGTCCCTGTTATGTCCCTGTTAGGTCCCTGTAAGGTCATAAAAAGACCATACAAATTCCTTGTTCTGGTTGGAAACAGGTTACCGCTGTAATAAGATACCAACTTTAGTAAATCACCTCCATAATACTCTGATTATAAGCTTGATGCTTGCTGCATTCTTCTTATCTTCCATTTATGACTGCCACTGACCTCACCACCAGCAACAGCACCCGCAGCACCGAGATCATTGCCGGGATCTCCTCCTTTCTGGCCACCTCTTATATTATTGTGGTGAACCCTTCTGTGCTCAGCCAGGCCGGTATGCCCTTTAGCGGGGTGTTGACGGCGACGGTGCTGGTGTCGTTTTTTAGTAGTTTAATGATGGGCTGGTATGCAAAAAACCCGGTACTGGTAGCGCCGGGCATGGGACTCAATGCCTTCTTTACATTCTCCGCCGTAATTGGCATGAAGGTTCCCTGGGAGGTAGCATTAGGTGCGGTGTTCTGGAGCGGGATATTGTTTTTAATACTGTCAGCCTTCAATATCCGCACGTATATTGTCCGCGCCATCCCCCGGCCATTGCGTTATGCTATTGCAGCAGGCATTGGATTATTTATTACCCTTATCGGCTTTGTAAATGCGGGGTTCATCGTGCACAACCCTGCCACCATTGTAGGCATTGGAAAATTGCAACCTACCCTGCTTACCTTTCTCGCCGGTTTATTATTCACGGCCATACTCGTAACCCGACAGGTAAAAGGCGCCATCCTGATCGGCATTGTTTTCACCACGCTGGCAGCTTTACCAATAGGCCGTTGGTGGGCGTTGGATACACCGCCACTCATTTCCTGGAAAGGAGTTTTTGCCGCACCGGATTTTAGCCTGGTGTTAAAACTCGACCTGGTGCATTCCCTGCAATGGTCGGTAGTGCCGGTGATCTTTGCCTTTGTATTTACCGATATGTTCGACAGTCTTAGCACATTGGTTGGGTTATCCGAAGCCGCCAACCTGTTGGATGAAAAAGGCGAACCCCGTAATATAAAACGGGCATTAATAACCGATGCCATGGCCACTACCATTGCCGGATTGGTGGGAAGCAGTCCGGGTACTGCTTATATTGAATCTGCAGTAGGGATTAAAGAAGGGGGTAGAACCGGGCTTACAGCCATTACCGGCGCCTTGTTGTTCCTGCCCTTTTTATTTTTAGCGCCCCTGTTATCGGTAGTACCGGCCATTGCTACTGCGCCCGCATTGGTACTGGTGGGTGTATTTATGGTGCAACCTGTCACCAAAATCAACTGGACCCAACTCGACGAAGCCATCCCCGCCTTTCTCGCCATGGTTATTATTCCTTTTTCGTATAGTATAACGCAGGGCATCATCTGGGGCTTCCTTACCTGGACCGGGATTAAATGGATCATGGGGAAGAACGGGGATATTTCTATTGCATTGTTGGTCATTGATGCTTTTGCGATAGTAGCGTTGATCCTTGAATAGAAAGGCCGTTGCCAGTTACCAGTCACCGGTTGCCGCGATGAAGTCTTTGCCCTTTGCCCTCTGCCTACTGCCTTCCTCCATTTATTTACAACACCTACTTCTTACCGAACCAGCCTAACCACTAAAAATATCAGTCCATTATTTTGGTGGACTTATAAAAAGATAGTAATCTTGTACTATCAGGTAATATCTATTCGCCTAACCGGAACCCTAAACCGGGAAACTGCTTTTACCGGCACCAAATAATTTATAATGTATATAGCAAGGTATACTAAACACCGCTGTTGTTGTTACTACTGCTGCTGATCTCCACGATTGCATGGCTGCTGTATTGCTATTCGACCCTTACTGATAGATACTAACCTTTTCATTTAAATAGTCGCCGAACGCTCCATTAAAACTAATCGCTATGACAACAACAGATGTAATTATCCTTTCAAAAAAGATCGCCGTTGGCATTCTCATTTTTTTGATACCGCTGGTAATAATTGCCGGAGGTCTCTGGCTCGCTGATCTACTTATCATTAATCGATAATCAAATCTATTATACAATGAAACCAGCCACGCTCTCACAAAAAGTATCCCGCGATGGGTTGATCAGTGTGTTTATCTATGCACTGCCCGTTGTGTTGATGTTCCTTAGTTTTTATATTACCGGATCAAGACCCTGGGAACAACATGGCCCGGCCGTATTACCTTTCAAAGCGCCGCATTTTCTGGAAGCGATCTTTAAAAATCTAAGTACCTGGGGACTGCCCGCAATTATGCTCATACTGGGTATTGTTGAATTTGCAGTAGGCTTGTATGAAAACAAATGGACAAAGAATGAACGCATACTGGATATCATCTGCTTTATTGCACCGAAGTTTATCATTCGTCCGCTTATTGCCTATTTTGGATTGAAAGTGCTGCCCATTCTTTTACCTGGCGGAAAAGACGCTTTTGCCTGGATCCCCTTCTGGTGGGGCTTTTTTATCATTGCCATTGCAGATGACCTTACACAGTACTGGTACCATCGCCTGCATCACCAGTTACCGTTCTTATGGCGTTTTCATCGTACCCACCACTCTGCGCCTTATATGGGTATGGCCATGGCCAGCCGGCAAAATGTGATCTATACTATTTTCTTTTCGCAGATCTATTTAACCACTTCCCTCACCTATCTGGGTCTTGGATATTCCGCGTTGTTTGTCACAGGAATAAAATCATTGATCACTACAGGTGCGCATTCCAGCATTCCCTGGGACAAACCTTTTTATACCATCCGATGGCTGAAACCAATCGGCTGGGTGCTGGAGCGGCTTATTTCCACGCCTGCTACCCATCATGCGCATCATGCCGATAGCAATGATGATGGTATTGGTCATTATAAAGGGAATTTTGGCAATATGTTCTTTTTGTGGGATGTGCTCTTTAAAACGGGCATCATTACACGGCAATATCCCAAAGCATATGGGTTGAAACATTATAAACAGGAAGAATGGTATGCGCAATTTTTATGGCCCGTTTTTAAATCCAGGAAAGAAGGCAGTGAACTGGCGGCTAATGGACCAGAGGTTGGTGATACCCCCCCAGCCCTAAAAGAAGAGGAAACCGCAGCAGGCTATTCGCTGCAGGCCTGATGAAAGTGCTTTTTGTTCTTAGTTCATAAGTTATTATGTTCATGAGTTATTTTATAACTTAAGAACCCACGAACTTAATAACTTATGAACTTACCTCTTATTACTTCAATTGATATACTTTAAACTGACTCACTTCCTGATGTGACTTCGTGCTACGGAAACCAAAATAACCTTCCTTTAATGGCGATGGGTCATTATACGAGAAATAACACTGGCCATCCACCCAATACGAAGTGACCCCGTCTTTCACAACGATCGCAATGTGATATACTTTATTGGGCTGTAGCAAATGGGCTGCATCTAAAAATTCCTGCAATAACTTTCTCTCTCCATTGCCTTCATATTTTCTGAACCGGGTTGTACGATTGGTATTACCACCCATGCCTACATAATACAATTGCAACGAGTCATACGACTCCAGCACACCTTTGCGCGTAAACAGGTTCTTATTATGTGGATCTGTGGCCATCCAGAAATTGTTAAGGTCCGACAGGCGATCGTTCACGCCGCCCGCTACCACTACTTTCCGGTCGTATTCAATTCGAATATTGTTTTTAAATAACCGGTTCAACCAAACTGTTACGCCGCCTTTGGTATCTAACACCAACTTATCTTTCTGAGCATATACTGATGTGCTTTCCTCAGGCGCTGTTTCAACGATCCATTGATGGGTGTCTAACCGTTTTGAAAAACTATCTGAGTATATCAACGTACCGCCTTCCAATGAGCTGGTAGCTGTTTGCTGTTGTGCCCTGGCCGGGATAGGCCCCGCTGTCCATAAGATAAAAAAGACAAAAGTAATAGTGAAGGATATATGTCGTTTTTGCATATTTATAAGCAAGCCTTTGATCGTTAAATGATACAGGGAAATTAGCCAGCTGTACGGAAACTCCATCCTGCACCAACCTGAGACAGTAACTTATATTTATGAGTAATTAGTTGTTAAATAGTTTGGTTGCATCTATTATCCAACTAAATTTGTAGGGTATTAAGCATGTAACCATTGTAAGCTCTTTGTTATTATATCCCCATTGTTATACATTGGCACGCTTTTTTAATAGTAGTGGCCATTAAACAAAACAGCGTTGTTTAAATAATTTGGCTTAGCTTATTATGGCGATTATTAATAATATCATAATCGATCATTAACAAAAAAGGATCAGGCAATTCATTTATTTCAAACCATTAAATAGTCTATATATGAACACATTCACTGCCCGCGTTGAATTACATAGTGCGAACCCGACCGATTACTCAAACCTGTATACTGAAATGCAGAAAGAATCATTGGTGGCAGCGGGGGCCAAAGCTGATGCTGGTAACGTGGAGTTTAAAAGCAAGGAGAAGGCATCCATAAACGAAGTAATAGATGCAGTGGTGCGCGCCGCTTCAAAAACGGGTAAGAAATTTTCTTTTACTGTAATGAAAGATAAGAACCTGGAAAAGCTGGAGAGCAGAGTACGTTATCATTTACATCATTCATAATAATTGTTGCGATATTCTTCGAAATTTAAGTTGACAGGTTAACTGGTTAACAAGTTAACTTGTCAACTCTACCAGCTTACTTCCCCCAAAAAAAAGAACAGAGCATCGTGAGTAATGCCCTGTTTTATTTTGTCTGTTCACAATCCCCAATAATGAGTTGATATACCTAATTTATAAAATTCCGGCCTTTTTAACCAGGGTATAAACACGGTATTTGTAATAATCGCGGTTTACGAAAAGGGTTTCGTTACTATATGAAGGGCTTTTTGGCCGAAAGTAAATAATTGGTTTTATCTTGTTTGCGTAACCAATTGGTCTGATAACCAGTTACTAAACTATGGTAAAACAAATACGAAGACTCAGGACTGGCAATTTTATATTGCTGTTCCTGGTAACGATGCTGCCCGCAACGATTGCCGCCCAGTTAAGCACCAAAGCTTCCTACGATTTAATAAAACGGGTAATCCCCCGTTATGCCGCCTCGTTTATTGTTGAAGACCTGCCTGCCGAAAACGGAAAAGATGTGTTTGAAGTGGAAAACCGCGGCAAAAGCATTGTACTTCGCGGTAATAATGGCACCTCCATCGCCTGCGCCCTGTATCATTATCTTACTGAATATTGTCATTGCCAGATCACCTGGAACGGCACCAATCTGCAACTACCCGCCTCTCTGCCTATAGTGAAAGAAAAAGTACATAAGGCTACGCCCTATACTTATCGCTACTATTTGAACTATTGCACCTTCAATTACAGCATGAGCTGGTGGAACTGGGAGCGCTGGCAAAAAGAAATTGACTGGATGGCCCTGCATGGCATCAATATGCCGCTGGCCATTACCGGCGAAGAATATACCTGGTACGAAGTGTATAAAGAAATGGGCTTTACCGATGAGGAGTTGAAAAACTTCTTTTGCGGCCCGGCCTATTTTGGTTGGTTCTGGATGGGCAACCTCGATGCCTGGGGCGGTCCGTTGCCATTAAGCTGGATGAAAAGCCATAAAACATTACAGGAAAAAATACTGCAACGCGAAAGAGAGCTGGGCATGAAACCGGTACTGCCTGCCTTTACCGGACACGTTCCGCCCGCGTTCAAAAAGAAATACCCAAACGCCAAACTAAAAGCCACCAACTGGACGAATGGTTTTGCCGATACCTATATTCTGGATTCGCAAGACCCGTTGTTTGCAGCAATCGGGAAACGCTTTCTGCAAAAGCAAACAACCCTGTTTGGAACCGATCACCTGTACTCAGCAGATACTTTCAATGAAAACGAACCACCTTCTGATGATTCGGCGTTTCTTTCCGCATTGAGCGCCCGCATTTATGAAGGCATGAAGCAGGCCGATACGGCAGCCACCTGGGTGATGCAAGGCTGGTTGTTCTATAGTGACCGTAAATTCTGGAAAGCGCCGCAGATTGAAGCGCTGTTGAAAGCAGTTCCGGATAATAAAATGATCCTGCTGGATCTGGCTGCAGAGATTGAACCGGTTTGGAAACGCACCGATGCCTTTTATGGCAAACCCTGGATCTGGAATATGCTGCACAATTTTGGCGGCAATGTAAACCTGTTTGGCCGCATGGATGGCGTAGCTTCAGGACCGGCACAAGCCCTGAACGACAAGGCCTCGGGCAAGCTATGGGGCATTGGGTTAACCATGGAAGCCATTGAACAAAACCCGGTGATGTATGAACTGATGACCCAACATACCTGGCAAACCACCCCTGTTGATCTGGATGCCTGGATCCCCCAATACGTGCTGAACCGTTACCGCACCAATAACAACAACCTGGTGAACGCCTGGCAAATACTAAGGAAAACAGTGTATAATGGCGCTGTAATTCGCGATGGCGCCGAATCGATCATTACCGGCCGGCCTACATTTGATTCCACTACTGTTTGGACACGCACCAAACTCAACTATGAACCAAATGACCTGTTGCCTGCCTGGGACCTGTTTATCCAGGCTGCCGCCAAAGGCGTCAATTCCGACGGTTTTCAATATGACCTGGTGGATGTTACCCGGCAGGTACTCGCCAACTATGCCGCCCCGTTACAAAAAAAATGGGTGGCTGCATTCAAAGAGAAAGACAGCACGGCTTTCAACAAATACAGTAAAGATTTTTTGCAACTCATCAGCGATATGGATCTGCTGCTGGCCACCCGTAAAGATTTTATGCTGGGCCCCTGGTTATCTACTGCGCGCAGCAATGGCGCCACGCCTGCTGAAAAAGCCCTGTACGAACAGAACGCCCGCGATTTAATCACCCTTTGGGGCGATGCCAATAGTCCGTTGCATGAATACTCAAACCGGCAATGGAGCGGGTTGCTGAATGATTTTTACAAACCCCGCTGGCAGCAATTCTTTACGGTATTGCAACGATCCTTACGTACCGGTTCAACACCCGACCTGAAACAATTTGAGGAAAATATTCGCAACTGGGAATGGAAATGGGTAAATAGCCAGTCTTTATTTCCTGTAGGACCTGTTGGTAATAGTGTTCAGGTATGCCAAATGCTTTATAAGAAGTATAGGGGGAAGTTGACCAGTTGACCTGTTGACGAGTTGACACGTTGACAAGTTAACTAGGGAAAAGGAGGTTTGTTGAATAATGTAGAAAGTTGATAGAGTTGAAAAGGTTGATAGAGTTGATAAAGGAACCGGGAGACAAGAATGAGGCTTTCAACTTGGAAGTTGCTTTGCCGCGTCGCGGCCTTTGCCTTTTGCCCTCTGCCCTTTGCCTTACTTAAACGAATAAACAACCCCGGGTAACCATTTGCCAAATTGATAGCTGGGGGCAAATGATAATGTATTTTTCTTTTTAGCCGCAGCCTGTTCCGATTTCAGTTTTGCATACCGGTGATAATTATTCACTACCTGCCGGCCTATGAGGTGACCGATTATCCCTCCTATAAGCACATCAGAGGCCCAGTGTTTGTTTTCCGTAATACGGCTTAAACCAATAACAGTCGCGGCACCGTAAGAAAGAATTTTAATTGCAGGCCGGTCGCTGTATTCCATGGCATATACGGTAGCGGCAGCAAAAGCCAGCGTTGTATGCCCCGATGGAAATGAAGTGTAGGAGTAGTTGTCAGGTTTGTTACCGTTCGCGTCTTTTTTAAATTGATAAAACGGGCCATGCCAGAGAGATTTATTTGAATTAATTTCCGGATTATAATAATATGGTCGTTGCCTTCCCGATAAAAACTTGAGTGCTTCAAAGATCACTGCCGATGAAATATAAGCCTGGGTGGCCAGGAAGGTGGTGGTCTTTATCTTTTCATTTTTAAAAAGAAAACCATAGGTGCCGAGGGCAGCCAGCGTATACACTTCATATGGACCGCCAAACCGCGTGACGAATTTACTGGTGTTTACCAATGTAGGACTTTCTTTACGCCAGGTTACGGCCGTTTGGCTAATAGGTTTATCTAACAGCAATACCCCGGCGGTTATGCCCACTACAGCGGCTGTTCTGTACCAGTCGCGTGGTTTTGCATGAAATGGCGAGGTAACCTGTTGTTTGATGTCATCGCCCAGTAAAGTAAAGTAAACAGGAAACGTGATCTTTGTTTTCTGATTGTAGAATTCCCGCCCGATGCTGTCTTTATTGCCTCTTTTTAACTCAGGCGGCAGTTTGTTTAAACTATCCAGTTTCTTTGGTATTGTATCATTCTGCGCCAATACTGTAAAGGGTAATAGCATCAACCAGAAAATACCATTTCGTAGCTTCTGTCTCATGTTGAAAGACATTTTATGTATGTTGGACTTCGCAGTAATGCATTAAAATATTATGCCATCCAACATATTAGTTACTATTCAATTAACTACTTAATTCTGAAGAGTTTTTGAAGCTTGCCAGGGGTATCCTATTTATGCCCCGAATTCCAGCGGATGGAGATATTTATCACCCGTCCATCGATTGGCGCCCATAAAGGTTTAAACGTGGGATCGGTGATGGTTCCGGTATATAACGCTTCGTGCCTGCTTTGCCGGTAATCGAGCAGGTTCTCGCAATTCAGCACCAGGCTGACCTTTTTGCCAAACTTCCTTTCCAGCATCAGCGCCATAAACAGATAATCCGGGGTTTTTGTATCTCCATCACGATATTGTGTACCTGTATAAGATCCTTCCAATCCAAACCGCCAGATGCTTTCTATTTCGTATACCGCTACAAATGCAAACCGGTTGCGGGGCGTGAGCGGCATAAACTGGTTGTCTTTTAAATATTTTCTTTCTGCAATGGTATAGGTATACCCGGCATACAGTTCCCAATCGTGCAGTTTTAGTTGAACATAGGTGTCAAAGCCACGCGTGAGTATATGGCTGCCGGCATTGTTAAACGATACCGGTCCTGCGGCTTCTTCCGTTGCAATAACCGGGTTGTTGATCTGCGTTAAAAAGAAAGCATGGTTTATGAATATGGAACTTTCTTCGCCAAACTCTTTTTTGTAATTGATCTCCGCATTGTAGCCTATTGATCTTTCTGCCTGTATACCGGGAGGTAATGATTGGATATCCTGGATGGGGTAATCTACAGTTTGTACGGCCAGCGGGTTGGGTGCTTTATAACCGAAGCCTACCCCCAGTCGCGTAGCCCATTCTTCATTGAACCGGTGAAATAATGCCACGCGTGGCAATACAAAGTCGCCATAGTGGTTGTGATGATCGGCCCGGAGACCAGCTTCCAGGATGGTATTTACCGGTAAGTTAACGGTAGCCTGGGCAAAGGCGCCTACAGTGTTATTATTAAAATCGGTTAATGCTACCGGATCGGAAGGTAGTATTTTGAAACGGTCGCCGGTTGCATTTACCCCGGCTACAAAACTGTATTTCTCTTTAGGAATAAGTATAGAAGCTTCAGTAAAATAATTGAACTGGTTCCCTTTAAAATGATGGATGTTGGTAGTGATCTCCCGGTCAAAGGAGGTTACGCTGGCTTTCAGCTGCAGCCTGTTGTCGCCACCTATTGTACGATCAACCAACAGATCACCAGTATGACGATCAGTTTTATTCTTTTCAAAGAATTGATGCAGGGCATCTCCTTTTGCTTTTATCACCTGCATATCGCCCCCATTGCGGGTTTCAAAGGTACTGGTATAACCCAGTGCAATGGTTGTTTTGCTATCCGGATAAAAAAAGAACCGGGGATGCAGGACCACCGCATCAATCTTTGGCACGTCGGAAAAGTTATCATCATTTACATCAACAGCATCCTGGTGCGTTATGCCACCAAAAAAATTATAGCCTGCTTTCTTATTTCGTTTTGCTACATATGTATTGAAATTGCTTTCTTTTAGCGTACTCTGATTAAACGTAAACATCCCCTCCTGTTCATAACCGGGCCGTTTGGAGATAAGATTGATAAGTCCGCCGATAGCGCCGCCACCATATAGTGTAGAAGCAGATCCTTTTATCAGCTCCACCTGTTTAAGATCGAGCGGTGGTATTTGCATAATGCCAAAGCCGCCACTGAACCCATCAAAAAGTGGCATACCATCGCGTAATATTTGTGTATAACGGCCATCCAAACCCTGGATACGTACATTTGAATTTCCAGATACAGCTGAGGATTGCTGAATTTGTATGCCGCTTACATCCCCCAATATACTGGCAATGTTACCGGGTTTAATAGCGTTTTCTTCGTCCATATCTTCCTTTCCCAGCACTTCCACTTTCAGCGGAGAGTTTTCCATCCGCTGGTTATTACGGGTGCTGGCCAGTACTGTTACTTCTTCCATTTCTTTATGCGTAGCAGTTAACAATACTTCATGCCAGCTGGTATCGGGCAAAGTAACGGTGAGTATAAAGAGTTCATACCCTACTGAAGAAAACTGAATGGTGTGTTTGCCGGCTGACAGCCCGATTATCACGGCCTGGCCACTGTCATTGGTAACAATGCCTTTGCCGCCGGTTGGAGTAACCGATATCCCGGGCAATGCCTGTGCGGTTGTTTTATCCTTAACAGTTACCCGGAAAATTCCCTGAGCAGAAACAGCCAATGTGCATACCAGGCATATAATAAACAGCATCCAGTTCTTCATGCGTTAATTTTATAACGAACCATTTAATACGCATGCAACCTAGTCCGGGAATCTGTCAGGATTTTGAAGCCTTATAATGTAATAGAAAAGATATGTAATCCCTGCTGGTAATCATATTGTAATGTATAGCCAGTTACTGCACACACCTGTTTTACGATCGACAGGCCCAGTCCGTTCCCATCTGCTTTTGTATCGGGATGGCGATAAAAACGCTGGCTTACTTTTTCCTTTTCCAGGGCGGGCAATAGAGACGTGTTGGATATGGTCAATTGATGGGAGGTCAGTTCTATTTTAATAATCCCCCCATCTTTATTATACCGGATGGCGTTGTTCAACAGGTTATTCACGATAACTTCCGCAAGGTGAGCGTTACAGGAGATATACACCGGCGTTAGTTGCGTTTGGATCGTAATCCTTTTTGAAGCCAGGAGTTCCGCTAACTCGTCAGTTTTTTGCAGAATTATTTTATCCAGATCGATCTTTTCCTGTAGCGGGAATTGTCCATTCTCGATGCGCGCCAGTAATAGCAGGTCATGGTTCAGGCGGGTTAACCGGTTTACAGACTGGCCAATGGTTTGAATGGATTTATCGTGGTGCTGCAATACATTTTCATCCTGCATCAATGCTTCTATATGCGTTCTAATCACCGCCAGCGGGGTTTGCATTTCGTGGGCCGCATTGGCGCTGAACTCTTTCACCACCTGGTAATCCTGTTGCGCGCGGTCCGTCATGCTAATCAGTTGATGGTTCAACAGATCAAACTCGCTAACGCCGCTAACCGGTAATTGCAGGGCCAGCTGTTTGGCCAACTGGTATTGCTCAACCTCCTCTACAGTTTTGTAAAAAGGCTTCCACAGGCGCTTTATCACCATGCGGTTGATGACATAACCTGCCAGCAAGATGAGTGCTATCATGCCAGCGCCGACTATTATAACCAGTTGTAACAGGTCTTCGGTTTCCACCTGCGATTTGGTTATTGTTGCCCGGTAACTTTTGTCCCCCACCTTAATATCAAAAGCCAGTTTCCGCATCCATTCCATTTCATTACTATCCGGGTCCGTCGCCTTTTCACTATAATATATAGTTCCCGGCTGCAGCTTATTGGTAACCACATAGGTGATCTGCTGGTTATAGGCATTCACCACCTCCGGCAGTTTATTATGCATTTGCACATAGGAGATTATTTCCGTTTGTTCTGTACGCAGGGATGCATCCAACTGCTTGAGCAAAACGGCGCGCAAAACAACATAAAATGCCACACTACCCACCACAAAT
>NZ_JBJMLX010000082.1:0-56859 GCF_045805085.1 Niastella sp. | reverse complement strand
CGTTAATACGTTCAAAGGGATATTGATTAGAAATGCGCCTGATATACAACAGCGATTTGAAGAGCATGTAAAGGAGGGCCGCAATGCCCACTGCATATAACAAGTAAATCAAATTTTCCAGGGTCAACAGGCGGGCCATCAAGCTGGGGCCGGCATCCGGTACGTCATTTTCCCCATGATCAACGGTAAGCACTTCCACTGTTTGATATACTGCCTTATTTACAGGGCTTTGCGAATGGTAAAGCACCGGTATTTTAATCAAAGGCAGTAAAATTGAGAACAACAGGGTAGCAAGCAGGTAGAACCGGTTATAATGGTGAAACCGTTTGTTGCGTAAAAAAAGCCAGTAATAGCCGAGCAGAATGCCGGAGCACAGCATTACTTTTCCCAGGTACAGTAAAAAGGTCATTGATCTTGGTTTTTGGCGTTTTTAATTTGTTGCAGCAGAGCTTCCAGGTCCTCCTGGCTCAATTTGTTTTCGTTCACGAAATGCGAGAGTAATTTGGCTGGCGAACCTTCAAAATATCCTTTTACCAGTTGATTAATGCTTTTTTTACCATACTCTGTTTTGCTTACCGCCGGCTTGTACAGGTTGTTGCGACCCTGTACTTCATAGTTCACGAAACCTTTCTCGATCAATATTTTAAGTATGGTAGCTACGGTGTTTGAATGCGGTTTGGGCTCGGGCATTTTATCCATGATATCTTTTAAAAAACCCTGATTTAATTCCCAGAGCATTTGCATTACCTGTTCTTCAGCTTTTGTAAGGGATTTCATTATAACTAACCTTTTAGTTGAAACAAATGTATAACTAATTTGTTAGTTGAATGGTATTTACTCTTATTTTTTACAAATTATTTTATTAACAGGTTACGTCGGACTGGAATTTGATACTAATTATTAGAAAAAAATCAGCTGCAACGGGCGTTTATGGGATTTGCAATAAGAATAAATATGTATTCGTGACTAATTATTAATCAATTATTGTATAATATAGCTCCGATTTTTCCACAAAAGCTATGAGGTTTGAAGATTGAGTGTTACTTTTGCAGACAGTACCGGATGGATTAACACGTAATTAGCACCTGACTTGCAACCTCCCCTGAACATAGTCAGTCTTGCAAATGTTAGTATAGTACCCTTAAACAAATAAACAAGAAAGGCGATTTAATATCGACGATAAAAGTCATTTTTATTAAAGTAGATAAGTAGATATGAGACAGCTCAAAATTGCAACCCAGATTACGAATCGTGATTCGCAGGCAGTAGAAAAGTATCTTCAGGAAATTTCTAAAATTCCGATGATCACTCCTGAAGAGGAGACAGTACTCGCCCAGCGGATCAAGATGGGTGATCAAAAGGCATTGGATAAATTAGTGCAGGCCAACTTGCGTTTTGTGGTATCTGTTGCTAAGCAGTATCAGCACCAGGGTCTTTCTCTTAGCGATCTGATCAACGAGGGCAACCTCGGTTTGATAAAAGCCGCCCAACGTTTCGATGAAACCAAGGGTTTTAAATTCATCTCATACGCCGTATGGTGGATCCGCCAGTCCATTTTACAAGCGTTGGCAGAGCAGGGTAGATTAGTCCGCCTGCCTCAAAACAAAATTGGCACCTATAACAAGGCTAATAAAGCGTACATGGCTTTTGAACAGGAACATGAGCGGGAGCCAAGTACCGAAGAGTTAGCCGAGCTGCTCGAAATGAGTGAAACCGAGATCAACAACATTTTCCAAAGCAATACCCGTCATACCTCGCTCGATGCTCCGGTACACGAAGCTGAAGACGTGGCCATGGGTGATTTACTGGAAGGTGGCGATGATACGGATGACGATGTAATGAAAGATTCATTACGTAACGAGATCCGCCGCGTATTGAAATCTCTTAGTCCACGCGAAGCCGAGATCGTAAATGCTTACTTTGGCCTCGATGGCGAAAATGGTGTTACCATTGAGCAGATCGGGCAAAAATACGACCTTACAAAAGAGCGTATCCGCCAGATCAAGGAAAGAGCTATCAAGCGTTTACAAAAAGCCCGGTATAGCAATGCATTGAAAGCATATTTAGGTTAGTATAAGTACTATAAAGAAACGAACCCCGGTTGGCGTACTGCCTCCGGGGTTTTTTTAGTTCTCAGGGGGCAGGGCACAAGGCTTCAAATTCTGAGCTTTCAACAAAGCTCAGATATTATGAATTTTTAATTTTTATTCTTGTGTCTTTCCTTATTCTTGTTTTCCTTAACCGTAACTTTATATCTGGATCATTATTTGAATGCCAGTGAGAGTACAATGAGAATGCGCATAGGGTTAGTAGCCATAGTACTGGGGACGTTCATTTCTTCCTGCGAAAAAACAATCAACTTCAAGCCCAACCAAACGGAGCCTGAACTGGTTGTGGAGGCTTCTATTGAAAATGGTAAGGGGCCGGTAGTTGTTTTATCGCAAAGCCTTAATTATTTCAACCAGATCAGTACCGAATTACTCGCGAGTTCCTTCGTTCATAATGCCGAAGTAACCATTTCGAACGGCACCAAAATCCACCGGTTAAAAGAGATCAAAGTTCCGGTAACCGGCGGCTACACTCTTTATTATTACACCACCGATTCTTCAAATTTAAACACGGCCATTACCGGGGAGTTGGGTAAGCAATACGCTCTCACTGTAAAAACCGATGCAAAAGAATATACCGCTGCTACCACCATTCCATTGATCAACAAAAAAATTGATTCGCTGTGGTGGGAAGATGCGCCTAACAATCCCAATCCAAAAAAAGTGATCCTGATGGGGCGGTTTATCGATCCACCGGGTCTTGGTAATTATACCCGCTATTACACTTCGGTAGATGGCTGGCCGTTTTTGCCCGGGTTAAACTCGGTATATGACGACCAGTTGACCGATGGTGCCACTTATAATATGCAGATTGAACAGGGGGTAGACCGGAACAAACAGTATAACCTGGAGAACTATGCCTTTTTTGAGCATGGTGATTCCATAGTGATAAAATATTGTAATATAGATAAATCCACCTTCGACTTCTGGCGCACCATGGAATACAGCTATACCAATATCGGCAACCCGTTTGCCGCGCCCAGCAAAATTATCAGCAACATCCAGGGTGGCGGTTTAGGTTATTTCGGCGGGTATGCGGTGCAGTATAAATCTCTTGTGATACCTCAATAAGGAGCTGCCCCGGCGTCATAAAAGGGGCCGAATCGTGAAACGGCAAACGTGAAACGTGAAAGGGTTCGCGACGAGATAAGAGTCCTCACTAGTTTCATCTCGCACTCACTTCATCCTTCGCTCTTTCAACCCTATCTCCCAATCAACTTGCTTCTTTATTCTCCTAAACGTCTTCTACCTCATCAACTCGTCAACTCGTTAACTTGTTAACTCGTCAACTGGTCAACTGATCAACTCTTATCAACCTGTTATCCAGACCCTTCCCTCTTTATCATTTTCGTAACTCATTTTCAATTAAATTTGTCAACTTTTCTTTAGAATAAGAGAGAATTATAGCATTATGGAAAGTGAAAAAATACATTGCCTGATAATTGGTAGCGGCCCGGCAGGGTATACCGCCGCTGTTTATGCAGCCAGAGCAAACATGAAACCGGTTTTATACCAGGGTATTCAACCGGGTGGTCAGTTAACCATCACTACAGAAGTAGAAAACTACCCCGGTTACCCCGATGGCGTACAGGGCCCCGAAATGATGGTTCATTTTGAAAAACAGGCGGCCCGGATGGGCGCCGACATTCGATTTGGCCTGGCTACAAAAGTTGATTTTTCAGCACCGCCTTTCAAAGTTTGGATCGACGAAGAGAAACTGGTAGAAGCAGATTCGGTGATCATTGCCACCGGTGCTTCAGCCAAATGGCTTGGTTTGGAGAGCGAACAACGCCTGAACGGATTTGGCGTAAGTGCTTGTGCCGTGTGCGATGGCTTCTTTTTCCGCGGAAAGGAAGTGGCCATTGTAGGCGCCGGCGATACAGCAGCTGAAGAAGCCCTGTATTTGTCGAAATTATGCGCTACCGTGCACATGTTCATTCGCCGCGAAGAAATGCGCGCTTCCAAAGTAATGCAGGAACGGGTACAACGTACACCAAACATCAAGGTTTACTGGAATACAAACACCGACGAAATACTGGGTGAGAACAAGGTAGAATCGGTTCGGGTTAAAAATGTAAAGACCGGTGAGTTACAAACCATTCCCATCAGCGGCTTTTTTGTAGCCATTGGCCACCAGCCCAATAGCGACATCTTTAAAGGCTGGCTCGATATGGATGAGGCCGGCTATCTGAAAACGGTTCCCGGCACGTCAAAAACCAATATTGAGGGTGTTTTTGCCGCCGGCGATGTGCAGGATAAAATATACCGCCAGGCAGTTACCGCCGCAGGAAGTGGTTGTATGGCCGCCCTGGATGCGGAACGCTATTTATCAGCCAAAGGGCTGGTTTAACGCTTAACGCTTAACACAATACAGATGTAAGATCTGGAATAGCAGCACGCTGAGCACTTGACGCAAGGTTTACCAATCGGGAACCAGGCGTTAAGCGTTCAGCGTTTTGCGTATTTTGTGGCACTGTTTTAGCAAAACAAAATAAATTTATGGTTGTTATTGAATTAAATCAGGTTAGGCTTCGTGCATTCCATGGCGTTTATGAGGGAGAGAAACTAACCGGCAGTGAATATGAAGTAAATGTGCGGGTAGGGTATGAAGAGGGCGACAGCACATTTGATGATTTAAAAAATACGATCAATTACGTTGAAATTCTCGATATTGTAAAGCAACGGATGCGGATACCGACAGGTCTTTTAGAAAAGGTGGCGGATAGCATAATACGTAAGATCAGGCACCAATATCCATTTAGTACAGAGATCAGTATTTCAATCTATAAATTAGATGCCCCGGTAGAAAATTTCCAGGGAAAATTAGGCGTTACCTTACTTAAGAAATTTGATGGGTAAAATAGGAAGTACAATAGGATTGTTGCTTTTGTTGATCCTGCCATTTGAAAACAATGCACAGGATATCAATGGACTGTTGAAGGATGCACAACAGCTTGAAAGCGCATTTAAAGAACCCGAAGCCCTGCAAAAGTACCTCGAATTAGTTCGCTCTCAACCCAATAATTTAACTGCCCTAATTAAGATCAGTGAACTGTACAGCATTTTAGGAAAACACCAGGGAGCAAAAGATAAACAAAAAGAATACTACCGGAACGCCCGCGTGTATGCGCAAAAAGCCCTGGCGGTAAACGCCAATAGTTCCGATGCCAATGTGGTAATGGCCCTGGCCATGGGCCGTATGGCGCTTATCTCCTCAGGCGATGACAAGATAAAAGCAGTAAAAGACGTAAAAACCTATTCAGAAAAAGGCGTTCAGCTCGATCCCAATAATTACAAAGCCTATCATGTGCTGGCCAAATGGAATTATGAAGTAAGCGACCTGAACTCCGTAGAAAAATGGCTGGTAAAAGTGGCTTATGAAGCACTGCCCAAAGCCAGTCTCGATGACGCCATAAAGTATTATGAAAAAAGCCGCCAGTTAAATCCCGCCTTCTTATTGAACTACCTCGAACTGGCCAAATCATACCACCGTAAAGACAACGATAAAAAGGCGGTGGAACTGCTGGACACCATGCTCAAAATGCCGGTTAAAATGAGCGAAGACAACTACATAAAAGCCAAAGGCAAAAAGCTTTTGGAAGATTATAAGTAATTAAATCACCTTATTCTTCCACTTACCGCTGCGCATATACAAAAAGGAGGGCAGGAACAAACAGGTCCAGTACAGCCACTCACTCATCCAGCCAAAGGTTATTGATAAAAAGAATTTATCTAATGTGAGGTAAATGTATACGCAGTAGAATACAATGGCGAAAATTTCAGCCATCATGGAAATCCGGGTATTGCCCGAACCGATAACCGCATTCAGGAATACCACGGCGATCGACATCATTAAAATAGCTGCCGACATTACCCGCACCACTGGTATGGCCTGGGCCACAAACTCGCCCGACTGGCCATATACGGAGAATAACAATCCAGGAAACAAATTGAGAAAGATGGCTATTACAATGGCCGAACCCAGGCTCAGCCTGAGCATTTTTTTAATCAAGGGCCAAACCAATTCCTGTTTACCCTGGCCAATAATATTGCCTGTCATGGCATTGGTAGTGGAACCAAAAGCCCAGATCACAATACCCGCCAGACCCAGAATGTTTCGCATGGTATTGGAAACGGCCAAAGCAATCTCTCCATGCGAATCGATAAGCAGAAAGAAATATTCCCAGCTCAGCAAACTGATGCCATGCTGAAAGATCAGCGGAGCCGACATGGAAAAGATAAGCCGGGCGTTGTACCCGTCCCAGCGGAAATTTTTAAATAAATGTAATTGGTTGCTGATGCCTTTTTTCCAGATCACCAGGTAAACCACCAGCAGCCCGGTGAATTCGGCAACGATGGATGAAACAGCCGCGCCGTTCAACCCCATTTCGGCAAAACCGCCATGACCAAATATCAGCAGGTAATCGAGCAGGATATTGGTAACCGCTTCGGCCAGGGCGCCGCCCACCAGGTATTTGCTTTGGTTGGTGCCCACCAGCAGGGCATTGCGCATTTGATAAACGTATAAAAACGGAAGGCCCCAGATGCGGATCTTGCAAAAAGAAACAGCCTGTTGCAGGCGCCCGGGTTCCTTAATGAAAAGACTGAACAGGTGCGGAGTGACCATATAGGTGAGCAATATGCCCAGCAAAGACGTTGAAAGCCCTATAAATACAGCCTGGCTGAACAGTTTGCCAATTTCTTCCGGTCTGTTTTCACCGGCCCGGCGGGCAATCAGCGCCTGCAGGCCATTGTTCAATCCATAGCCAATGGCAGAAAAAACAAGGTAATACACACCTGTAAGCCCCGCAATGGCCAGCGCCCCCTTGCTATAATGCCCTAAAAAAATATTATTGGTAACAAAATTGATTTGTGGTATCAAAATGGAGACGCTTATTGGTGCCGCCATTTTAATGATCTGCCGGGTGGTGAGTTGTACCTGGAATGCTGTATTTTTAGATAAGGTGCTCATAAAAGGGCAGCAAAGGTAAGATTTCTTGCTTTGCCCGCCGAAGCTTTAGCGCAGGCGGGTACCTTGTATCTTGTGGCTTGGAACTTTTTTAGTAACATTGCAGCTTTTGATAACTATGCTAAAGGCAAACTTTGATATTGTTCCTGAAATGAGGGATCCTGAAGAGCTTCGAAACAGTCAGCTGTTGATTGAAGTGGGGGAGAAAATGTTCAGCTTTGTTATTTACAACAAAGAGCAACGTCGTTTTATAGGGCTCAGACAGTACAACCTCGATTATACCCCCGGCAAAACCATGCTGGAAAACCTGCTGGAAATTGTAACCAACGACGAATGGTTGCAATCGCAGTATAAAGAAGCCTTTATCATTTACAATTACACCGACAGTAACTTTTTACCGGAAAAGGTTTTTCATATTGAACTGAACCAGCCGGTAACAGAGATCTTATACGGAAATGCCAGGAAGGGATTGTTGTTGAGCGAAAAAGTGATTGGCTATAAAATGTACAATATTTACCGGGTGCCCCGCGAAATACATGCCCTGCTGCAACGGAAATTCTCCAGCGGTAACTACTGGCACTATTATACGCTGATGTTGTACGATCAGCAAACGCAGCCTTCGGCGGGTGAGCAGGTAATAAAAATGGTAATGCGGGCCGATCAGTTTTTGGTAGCTGTTTATAATGGCGAACAAATACAACTGATACAATCCTATACCTACCAAACACCCGACGATGTATCGTACTACCTGCTGGGCATTTGCAACAAGTTTAATATTAGTCAGGATAAAGTAAATCTGATCGTTTCCGGTTTGCTCGATGAGCAATCGCGCCTGTACCAGGAACTGCTGAAATATTTCTTACAGGTTCAGTGGGACCGCATGCCCGATACCATTAAGCTGGATCAGGCATTTGCAGCATTTCCAACCCATTACTTTTCACCGCTTTTGAAAATGGCATTATGCGTATAATAGGAGGGGATCTGGGAGGAAGAAGAATTAATCCGCCAGGTAATATGCCGCATACCAGGCCTACCACGGATATTGCCAAGGAAGGACTTTTCAATATCATCGAGAACAATCTTGATATAACTACCTTACATACACTCGATCTGTTTGGTGGAACCGGCAGCATCAGCTACGAGCTCAAATCACGTGGCGCATTCGCCTGTACCATTGTAGAGAAGGATCCTGCGATGTACGAGTTTATTAAAAAAACAGCAGCCGCCTTACAACTGGAAAGCTTCAACGTGGTGAAGATGGATGTCTTCAAATTCATTGGCCAGTGCACCAGCAAATTCAACTTTATTTTTGCCGGTCCGCCCTATGCATTGGGCGCCATCGATGACCTGCCGAAACTGATTGTAGAAAAACAACTGCTGCAACCCGGCGGCTGGTTTGTGCTGGAACATACCCCGCGTAATAATTACGAAAAGTTTCCCTTGTTCGTTACTGCCCGCAATTATGGAACTACCATCTTCAGTATTTTTGTGAATAAGGAAGCATAAAAGCTCGAGTCTAAAACATGGAGAAAATCTTTGTAACGGGCATTGGTACCGGTATAGGTAAAACTTTTGTATCAGCCATCCTGGCCAAAGCATTGAACGCCGATTACTGGAAACCGGTGCAGGCCGGTTTTGAAGACGGCACAGATAGTGAATGGGTATCGCAGTGGCTACAGGAAAGCGGTTCGGTTATACACCCCGAAGTATACCGGCTCACCAAACCCGCATCGCCACATATTGCTGCCCGCGAGGAAGGCATAACCATTGATATTCAACATATTTGCAAGCGAATTCCCAATATAAACCGTCCCTTGCTTATAGAAGGGGCAGGGGGATTATTGGTTCCGCTAAATAATACTACCTTTGTAGCAGATCTGATCAAAGCGCTGGGCGCTAAAGTAATCCTGGTTAGTCGTAATTACCTTGGCAGCATAAACCATTCATTGTTAACCGCGCGGGTGTGCCGCGAGATGCAAATACCGGTAATTGGCTGGGTTTTTAACGACCAATACCTCGATTATGAAGATGAGATAGTACAATGGAGCAACTTTCCCAGGATAGCATCAATTCCCTATTCTGACCACGTAAACGGGTCATTTATCAACTCTCAGGCAGCTGCTATTTCAAAGCAACTGAAAGAATTATTATGATAAAAAATACCGTTAGAAAAGAATTTTTACAGCGCAGGATGAACCTGCCGGAAGATGAGCTGCAACAAAAAACCGCATTGATCGCTTCCAACTTCAGAAAACTGGAACTTCCATCGATTAATTATTTGTTATCGTATCATCCATTGATAAACCGCCATGAATTTGACGTGTCGGTTTGTGAAGAAATTCTCAAAGAACAGAACCTGATCATGCGGGTGGGCTGGCCCAAAATTCATATTGACCTGCTTGATATGGAAGCTGTGCTGGTTGAAAAAGACGGACTTTTTATAAAAAACAAATTCAATATACTGGAACCCATTGGCGGCGTTGTTATTCCGCCCCAAAATCTCGATCTGCTCTTTGTTCCCCTGGTAGCTTTTGATGAACGCGGGTATCGGGTTGGCTACGGTAAAGGCTATTACGACCGGTACCTGGCGCAATGCCGGCCGGATGCCATTAAGATCGGTTTCTCATTTTTCGACGCGGTAGAATACATTGAGGACATCGACGAATTTGATGTACCTTTAAACCTTTGCATTACACCGCATCGTATATATGAATTTTAATGCTCCGTTGCTGCGCCCTTTCCGCATATTGTTGTTCCCTTTTTCCCTGGTATATGGTGCTGCAATATGGTTACGTAACCTATTGTACGACAAAAAGATACTTCGGTCAACCGGTTTTAACCTGCCAATAGTCTGCATCGGAAACCTGTCAGTGGGCGGCACTGGTAAAAGTCCCATGGTAGAATGGATCGTAAAATACTTGCACACCAATATGGAAGTGGCCATTTTGAGCCGGGGGTATAAACGCCGCACCAAAGGTTATGCACTGGCTGGTTCAACTACCACAGCCCTCGATATTGGCGATGAACCCATGCAGTTTCATCAAAAATTTCCCGATGTAAGCGTTGCCGTGGGGGAAGAAAGGATCGTGGCCATTCCGCAATTACTGCACGACAGGCCTAATACAAAAGTGGTCATTCTCGACGATGCTTTTCAGCACCGCGCTATTAAAGCAGGCTTGAATATTGTATTAACCAATTACGATAACCTGTTTACCCGCGACTGGGTGCTGCCTACCGGCGACCTGCGCGATGAACGGCGGTCGTACAAACGGGCTGATGTGATTGTGGTCACCAAATGCCCGGCGGTGTTGTCGGCTGAAGAAAAGCTGGCGTTTAAACAGGAAATAAAACCGCTGCCACACCAGCAGTTGTTCTTTACCACTATACGATATGGATTGCCTTACCACATTATCAGCAAAAAAGAAATATCGCTGAATACAGCTACCGAAGTGTTGCTGGTAAGCGGGATTGCCAATCCGTTGCCATTGAAAAAATATTTACAGGATGCTACAAAAACCTATTACGAGATATTATACGGCGACCACCACATATTTCGTATCGACGATTGGAATGAGATCGTAAAACGGTTTAAAAACATCCATACAGAAAACAAAATTATACTTACTACTGAAAAGGATGCCGTTCGCCTCATAAAATTTGGACAAACCTTGCAAGATTACCCCATATATGTAATTCCCATTGAGATCCAATTCCTTTTTAATGAGGGGCATCAGTTTACTGATATTATCAGTAAATTCATTACTGATTTCAGTATCACGAATTAAAATGATTGAATGAGCAGGAAACAAGCTAAGAAGAAAAAGAAGAAAGACGCTTCCTCGCAACACACCCTGAAAGGTGTTTTAGATATTACCCGGTCAGGCATCGGGTATGTAATTGTCGATAATCTTCCAAATGATATACTCGTGCGCCCGGCAGATTTTAATACTGCCCTGCACGGCGATACCGTACGGGTACGCGTATTAAGCAGCTCCGCTAAAAAAAGCGGCCGTCAGCAGGGAGCGATCGTTGATGTTTTGCAGCGCAAACAAATGGAGTTCCTTGGTAAAATAGAAATAGGCAAATCGGCTGCGTTCTTTACTGCAGATACCGAAAAGCCCATGCCTGATTTCTTCATCCCTGAATCGGCATTGAATGGCGCCAAAGACGGCGACCGCGTAATTGTTCGCATTACAGAATGGGAGAAACAGAAGAAGCCCGTAGGCGCCGTTATACAGATAATGGAAGCCGGTAACGAAGGCGATATGGCCATGAAGGAGATCCTGATGGAAAACGGGTTCCCTTTATTTTTCCCGGAAAATGTAATTGAAGAAGCAGAAAGGATCCCCGATACGATCTCGCCCGACGAGATCAAGCTAAGAAAAGATGTGCGCGATGTGCTCACCTTCACCATTGACCCGGTAGACGCCCGGGACTTTGATGATGCGCTGAGTATTCGTATGCTCAAGAACGGGATGTACGAAATTGGCGTGCACATTGCCGATGTAAGCCATTTTGTAGAACCTGATACGGCGTTGGACAAAGAAGCGTACGATCGTGCTACCTCCGTGTATTTGCCCGATCGCGTAGCGCCGATGTTGCCCGAACGCATCTCGAATGAACTGTGTTCTTTACGTCCGCATGAAGATAAACTGACCTTCTCGGCCATTTTTCAAATAACCGAATCCGGTGAAGTAAGTCAATACTGGCTGGGTAAAACGGTTATCCATAGTGATCACCGGTTTACGTATGAAGAAGTGCAGGAGATCATTGAAAAAGGGGAAGGCCTGTACCAGGGCGAAATATTGTTATTGAACAAACTCGCCCAGCAGTTCCGGGCCAAACGCTTTACTAAAGGCGCTATTAATTTCTCTTCGCAGGAAGTACGCTTCAAGCTCGATGAAACCGGTAAACCTATCGGCATCATGGTAAAAGAAAGCAAGGAAGCGCACCAGCTGATCGAAGAGTTCATGCTGTTGGCCAACCGTATTGTAGCGGAAAATGTAGGTAAGGTAAAGGTGAATAAAAAAGATCTGCCCTTTCCATACCGCGTGCACGATACGCCCGATGAAATGAAGCTGATGCCGTTTGTTGAGTTTGCCAAAAAGTACGGACATACTTTCGACACCAAAACACCCGAAGGCATTGCCGCTTCGTTTAACCAGATGTTACAGGATGTTCAGGGTAAACCCGAACAACATGTGCTGGAACAACTGGGTATCCGCACCATGGCCAAAGCCATTTATACCACGGAAAATATTGGTCACTATGGCTTAGGGTTTAAACACTACTGTCATTTTACCTCACCTATACGCCGTTACCCCGATGTACTGGTGCACCGCATCCTGCACGATGTGTTGAAGGAAAATGTTGAGCCTGATAAAAAGCTGGAGCAGAAATGCAGACATTGCAGTGAGAAAGAACGTTCGGCCATGGAAGCAGAACGCGCTGCCAATAAATACAAGCAGGTAGAATACATGAAAGAATTCCTCGGTGAGGAATTTGAAGGTGTGATCAGTGGCGTAGCCGCTTTTGGTTTCTGGGTTGAAACTATTGAGCACAAGTGCGAAGGTTTGGTAAGCATCAACAGTTTACTGGACTACGATGATTTTCGACATGTGGAAAGCGATTACAGCCTGGTTGGTTTGCGCAGCGGCCGCAAGTTTGCGATGGGCGATAAAGTGCGCATAAAAGTTGTAGCGGCCAATTTAACCAAACGGCAGCTCGATTATGAATGGGTTATTGCTTCGGGATTGAAAGGAAGTCAGGGAACTCAGGGAAGTCAGGGAAGTAGTGAGGAAACGAAGCGACCCACAGAAAAGAAACCAGCTCCTTCCAGGAGTAAATATATTCCGGCTAAGAAGAAGGGAGGAAAGAAATAGTTGACCAGTTGACCAGTTAACGAGTTGACAAGTTAACGAGATGGCAAGTTGATAGGGTTGATAAAGGGCGAAGGATGAAGTGAGTGCGAGATGAAAATAGTGAGGACTGTTACCTTGTCGCGAACCCTTTCACGTTTCACGTTTGCCGATTCACGATTGCCGACTGCCGATAAAAAACCGTATTCTAACAAAGTATATGCAAAGCTTCGAAATATTATCCAGGCAATTCTCTGAGTATTTCAATGTTCGACACTTTCCGAAAGAGCCCGCTACATTATACGATGCTGATGAATATTTTTTAAGCCTGGGTGGCAAACGTGTACGCCCGGTGATGTGTTTAATGGGCAATGAATTGTTCGATGAGATCAGTAAAGATGCGTGGCCGGTAGCCGCAGCCATCGAATTGTTTCACAACTTCACCCTCATTCACGACGACATTATGGATAAGGCGCCACTGCGCCGCAACCAGCCTACCGTGCATGCAAAGTATGGAGAGTCTACCGCTTTGCTTTCGGGTGATGTGATGCTTATTGTGGCCTACGATTACCTGAACAAAGTAAGCAATGATTACCTGCACAAGGTTATTCACCTTTTTAATCAAACTGCCAAAGAAGTATGCGAAGGACAGCAGATGGATATGGATTTTGAAAAACAGGAAGTGGTAAAAATGGATGAATACATCCGCATGATTGAATTAAAGACCTCCGTATTGCTGGCTGCGAGCCTGCGCTTAGGCGCTATTTTAGGCGGGGCCGGACAAGCCAACCAGGAACACATTTATGCTTTTGGCCGTAACCTGGGTATTGCATTTCAGATACAGGACGATTACCTGGATGCGTATGGCGATCCCGCAAAGTTTGGTAAACAACCCGGCGGCGATATCATGTCCAATAAAAAAACCTTCTTAATGATCAAGGCGCTGGAATCGGCTAACCCCGCCCAGTTAAAAGAATTAAAACGCCTGATGCAGGAGAACCCTGAAGATAAAGTGGCCCGCGTATTATCGGTTTTTGATGATTGCGGGGTAAACAAATGGGCGGCCGGTCTCAAGGAAAAATACATTACCGAAGCCTTTGAGCACCTGGAAGAAATGGCGGTTTTAACTTCCCGCAAGGAACCTATGCGTGAGTTAGCGCATTTTTTAGTACAAAGAGAACATTAGAATATTTTTGAGGCTGAAGTACGAAGTAAGAAAAGCGCGAACTTCTTACTTCATTCTATTAGAAACTATTGATATACTAACAATCATTAGGTATTTTTAGTAATTTTCCCGCCTAAAAACCCAGTACTGCATGTCTAAATCATTGTTTCGCACAAAAAAAATTGAGTCGATCTTAAAAGAAGGAAGCGATGATGGGCATGGGGCTTCAGGGTTAAAGCGGGTGTTGACGGTACGCGATCTTACCTTTTTTGGTATTGCAGCCATTATAGGAGCTGGTAGCTTCAGCAGTTTGGGCGATGCCTGTTTTAAAGGCGGTCCCGGCGTAGTAGTGTTGTTTATTATCTGCGGTATTGCCTGCGCGTTCACTGCATTTTGTTATTCAGAATTTGCCAGCCGCATTCCGGTAGCCGGAAGCGCTTATACATATGCATACGCCTCCTTTGGTGAATTATTTGCCTGGATCATTGGCTGGGCGCTCATCATGGAATACTCCATTGGGAATATTTATGTGGCGTTTTCCTGGAGCGATTACTTTACTTCCTTTCTGCACAAAATAAATGTGCATATTCCCGATTACCTTAGCTGCAGTTACCAGGAAGCGAAGAAAGCATTTCTTAACTATAGTGCTCAAACAGCTGCAGGGCAATTGGAGTTTATAAAGAACCAGGCCAATGCAGAATTAATAAGTGCATGGAATAACAGTCCAGTACTGGGTTCGCTGAGAATTATTTTCGATCTGCCAGCTCTGATCATCAATGTGTTGATCACTACACTGGTGTATGTGGGGATAAAAGAGTCAAGGAATTTCAGCAACGCTATGGTGATGCTGAAGCTGGCGGTTGTAGCATTAGTTATTATTGTAGGTGCGTATTATATCGATCCGGCCAATTGGTTTCCTGTAAATGATGCCGGTACAAAAGCATTTATGCCGAATGGTTTTGGTGGCGTGATGGCGGCGGTATCGGGAGTATTCTTTGCCTATATTGGCTTTGATGCGGTAAGTGTGCTGGCTGAAGAAAGTAAGAATCCCCAGCGCGATCTGCCCCGCGGCATGACCTACTCGCTGGTGATCTGTACTGTTGTGTATATTTTACTGGCCCTGGTGTTGACCGGTGTTGTAAACTACAGACAATTTGAAAACGTGGGTGATCCGCTCGCCAAGATCTTTGAAGTAAAGAACGTAGGCTGGATGCAATTGCTGGTATCTGTATGCGCAGTGATCGCTATGACCAGTGTGTTGCTGGTGTTTCAAATGGGACAGCCACGTATTTGGATGAGCATGAGCCGCGATGGTTTATTGCCGCCCGTATTTCAAACCATTCACAAAAAATACCAAACGCCTTCCTTTGCCACTATTCTTACGGGCATGGTAGTAGGTGTTCCTATTTTATTTACCGATAAAACATTTGTACTGGATTTTACCAGTATTGCCACCCTGTTTGCCTTTGTGCTCGTTTGCGGTGGCGTGTTGCTAATACCCCGAAAAGAAAAAGAGGCCGGCCGCTTTAATATGCCGCATATAAATGCTCAGTTTATTTTTCCATTGCTGATAGTGGCTGCGTTTGTGATCCTGGGCGTGTGGGCGCCCGGTTATTTTTCAGACATGTTCAATTTCGATTTCTCCGCCGACGCTGATTACGTAAAGAATAAAGTAAGTTTTATGGACATGGCCGTACCGAAGATCTCATTGATCATTTTCTGGTTGTCTGCCATTGTACTTGGAATAGTTACCCTGGTTAAAAAATATTCTTTAATCCCCCTCATGGGCGTAACCACCTGTTTATACCTGCTAACCGGTATGACAAAAAGCAACTGGGCCTGGTTTTTAGGCTGGCTGTTGCTGGGGCTGATCATTTATATTTTTTATGGTTACAAAAAAAGCAAGCTCGCTAAATCCTGAGCATAATCGTAAGACGCCGGATAATCTCCGCGCCGTATGGGAGCAACTGGCAGGCCGGTATTGTAGCGACCACGAATTAATTGACCGGTTCTTTAATGAGATAGAAAGAAAGTATACCAGCTCCCGCCGGCATTACCACAATCTGCAGCACATACAGGCATTACTGGCTTTTTGCGAAAGCTATGCCGGTCAATTGAAAGATGCGGAGGTAGTAGCTTTCGCGGTATTTTACCACGATATTATTTATAACGTGCTGCGAAAAGATAACGAGCCCCGCAGTGCGCAGATCGCAGTGAAACGCCTACAGGCATTAACGGTTCCACCCGAAAAAACAGAACAGGTTAAACTCTACATCGAGGCCACGCAAACCCACGCTATTACGGCGTCAGTAACCCATACGGGCGATCTGCAGTTATTCCTTGATTTTGATATGTCGATCTTAGGGGCCGATTGGGCGGCGTATGAAGCCTATACCCACCAGGTTCGCCGCGAATACCGCATCTATCCCGATAAAATATATTATCCCGGCCGGAAACAGTTTTTGCAGCACTGTCTGCAGGCTGAACACCTCTTTCAAACCCCTGTTTTTCGTGACCGGTATGAGGCCCGGGCCAGGGAGAATATGGCGCAGGAGCTGGAGGTGATCGAGGGTAAGCTGAAAGCCTAAAAACGGGCAGAAAATGGTAAGCGCAGTCTAAAAACGACTGTCAGGAAGGTCTGATCCTGGAAAAGACCTAAAAAGGAAGCCTGTTTTCGTACCTTTGCATGCTTATATATAAAAAAGCACCAATTAAATTATTACCCATGAAATTTGAGGTTGGCGATAAGGTGGTAGTGAATCAAACGAATGAAGAGGGGGAAGTGATAGACATCATTAACGACAAAATGGTGATGGTAGAAGTACGTGGCGTTAAATTTCCCGCTTATGTAGATCAGCTGGATTTTCCATATTTCAAGCGTTTTACCGAGAAGAAGCTATTCACCCCCAAAAAAGAAAAGCAATTTATTGATGACGTGCCGCGCGAAAAGAAAAAGATCACCCAGCGGGTGGTAGATGGGGTATGGCTCACCTTTATTCCGATAAGCGTGAATGACGAATTTGGCGATGATATTGTAACCGAACTAAAAGTTCACCTGGTAAACAGAACTGAACTGGATTATAAATTCACCTATAAACTGAGTTATTTAGGCAACGAGGATTTTGAACTGGTAAATTCTATCCGTGCGTTTGAAGATTTTTACCTGCACGATGTGCCGTTCGAAAATCTGAATGACAGTCCGGTTTTTGGTTTTGAGTTTTCACTGGTTGCACCACTTAAACTCAAGGCTGATTATTATGAGTCTAACCTTAAGCTGAAGCCAAAACAGGTATTCGCAAAAATCGAAGAAGTACGCAAGAAAGGAGAGGCTACCTTCTCATATAAATTATTCGATGAGTATCCGCCCCGGCCATACGAAGACAAACCAGCAGGGCTCGATCTCGCAGGCCTGGCAAAAGCCGGGTTCAAAATATACGATGCCTCGAAAGTTCGTCAACACCTGGAGCCGGCAAAAACGGAGCTCGATCTGCATATAGAAGCGCTTACACCAGCCTGGGAATCGATGAGCAACCTGGAGATATTAAGCCTTCAGTTAAAGACCTTTGAAAAGTATTTCGATCTGGCCATAGCGCATCACATTCCCTGGATGATCGTAATTCATGGGGTAGGCACAGGCAAGTTGCGCGATGAAATTCATGAAATGATTAAGTTGCGCAAAGAAGTAAAGAGCTTTGCCAACCGTTACCATCCCGCCTATGGTTATGGCGCCACAGAAATATATTTTGGGTATTAATTAAATTACCTTCGCATTTAACTACAAACCGGGCTATCGCCTCCCGACTCGTTGGGAAGAGGAAAGTCTGGACAGCATAGGGCAATGTACCGGTGAACAGCCGGGTCTTGTTTTCCCGACTTGTCGGGAGGACGGGAACAGACAGTGCCACAGAAAATTACAGCCTTTGTCCGCCGAAGCCTTGGCATAGGCGGATTAGTCCCGGGTAATCGGGAGGGTGATGGTGAAAACGTGGGGTAAGAGCCCACGGCTCTGGCAGGTGACTGCCGGGGCGGGTAAACCTTGCATGCTGAAATGCCATGTATACCAGCGTTGAAGGACGGCTCGTCCGAATGCCTGCAAAGGATACGTTGGGTGGGTAGGCAGAATGATCCAGTCAGTAATGGCTGGACAAGATAAATGATAGCCTCCTGATCCGGGCTCTGCCTTGATCGGGATACAAAATCCGGCTTACAGGTTTGTAGTTATTTTTTTTATCCGAGTTATCCCCATTATAATATTTTACTACCTGATTCTAACAGCGATAGCTGTAAATGGTAAAATAGTTTATAAATCAGGCACCATTTTTGAATTTTCCTGATCGCTTCCATTACAAACTAAACGCACGTTTCCTTATCCACCATGCATGGCTTGCTGCTATTTATCGGCCATAATCAAACGCTTTTGTATTCCCAAACCTTTGTAATTATCCCCCTTTACAACAAATCGTAGGGCCTGATCTGTAACCATAAATTCGCCCTTATGAGGAACATCGTTTTCACCCTTGGATGCGGTTTTGTAGCATTTCTTGCCGGTGTATTGATCTATCTGTACAATCAACCACAACCCAGTCTTGTTTCAACGACAGGTATTCCTGTTACTGCCACTGAACTATATGCCCGGTTTACTGCCGATCATTTACATGCCAATGAATTTTATCTAAACAAAGTATTACAGGTAAGCGGACGCGTGCTTACCATAAAAAATACGCCTCATGCCGGAAGGATCGTGATTTTAAACACGGGTGATCCCATGTATGGAGTAGCCTGTACATTGAACATGCTGCAGTCAGCAAACCGGTTGGTAAAACCCGGCGAAACGATCATCGTCAAAGGTGTTTGCAGTGGATATGTAAGTCATGTACTACTTACGAATGGCAGTCTTGTCAACTAATTTATATTCTTGTTGTCCGTACCCAACAAAAAAGCCAGTGCAAAAGGCGGGCGTCACATGAGAAGAGGCGACCCACCTTTGCCTGGCAACTAAACTTTAGTTAATGTGAAAATTCGAAAATGTGAAAATGGAAATACAGCTCACTTTACTTTATGCGTACTGCGATGCCAACTTGTACATGGCTTGATTTCCATGTGTAGCGGTCATCAACGTCATTGATATTATTAAGACCTTTCACGTAGCGGGCATAAAAACCTACATTCCCAAGATTTACCTGCACGCCTGCCGCAGCGCTTATTTCGGTTTTATCAAATGCCTTGCGACCTTCTTTTAACAGGTCTTCATCTTCAAATACCAAATAACTGAATTGAGGTCCGGCCATAACACTGACTACTTTATTCAGGTTATAACGCGCCAGCACAGGCAAACTTATATACGCCAGGTTTATATTGGTACCGGCGGCGCTTCTGCCCGAATTGTTATAGTACGTCATAAAATCATCCCCTTTTTTATAAGGGTTCCAGGTGTACAACAACTCAGGTTGAATGGCCCAGTGCTTGTTAAAATTATATTCTGCAAAAGCGCCTGCCTGAAAGCCGGCTGACACTTTATTCTTCACGCCATCGCCTTTAAGGGCAGAATAGTTCAGATCGAGTTTGGGACCAAAATGAAAACTTTGTGCGTTGGCTACAAACGATAACAACAGTGCTGTACATACCAGTGTATACTTCATTTTAATACGGAATTTGATTAAAGGGATTCAAATGTATTTACCCGTCAGTTTTAATAAAAGCTATAATCTATCAAATGCATTAAATAATAGACAAAAAACCCAATTGTTACGATTGTAACAATAATATACCATCGGGTTAACGAGGCATTAACTTATGTAAGGGACAAAAAAAACTCCCGATGTATCGGGAGTTGTTAATCAGTTGTTATTGGAACTGAAGTTATGCCGGCGCTGTGGTGGTCTCTCATAATAATCCTTTTGCGCCTGGATAATTGCTTTATCCCTTTCGTGTTCCAGCTCATGAACTAGTTTTTTGCGTTCCTTTCTTTTCATGCTTTTGTCATGCCTGGCCTGGTAGATCCGCTCATTGTAATCATCCTTAATGTCCTGTATTTGCAGGTCAAGTTTGGTTGGCCGGCTATAGCGATAACTATAACCATACGGATAGCCATAACCATAAAGAGGATACCCAAAATAAGGGGAATAACCATAGTAAGGATACGCAGGATAATAAGGCCTGATGCCTACACCTATACCTACGGAAACACGTGGGTGAGCATAATACCCGCCATACCCGCCACCATGAAAACGCCCCTGTGCCGATGCACTGGTGGCCAGTAACAACAATCCATATGCTAATAAGAGCTTTCTCATATATGTTGCATTTTAAAAGTTCATCTAATACACTACGAATTTAAAATAAAGAGGGTTGGGAAAAGTTTATTTTTTCTTAAAAGACACCTGATGCCATGCCAGGGCTCAGGTCGCGTCCTATTGTCTTTTTTACACTTATATATTTCTTTCATATTGGTTCCTGCCCGATTTATTTATACATTTACTCCGAGGGTTAGATTGCTTGTATTATGAATCATTTACCAACGGTCGATTTAACAATAATAGCCGTATACTTTGTCGCCATGATAGCGGTGGGTATATTTCTAAGCAGAAAGAATAAGGGATCTGAACAATATACCGTTGCATCCGGCGCCATCCCGGGCTGGGCGCTGGGCATGTCGTTTTACGCCACGTTCTTAAGCGCCATCACTTTTTTGGGCGACCCCGGTAAATCCTTCGGCGCCAACTGGAATTCTTTTGTATTTAGTTTATCAATGCCTTTTGCCGCATTTATCGCTTCGCGGTTCTTTGTTCCATTTTATCGCAACAGGGAGGCCATCAGTGCCTATACACACCTGGAAGAACGGTTCGGGGCCTGGGCGCGCACCTATGCCATGATCTGTTTTGTGTTGATACAGCTGGCGCGTATGGGCACCATTTTTTATTCCATTGCGTTAACGCTGAAAGCACTCACCGGGTATTCCATGCCGGCTATAATGATCACCACCGGAATTTGCATCATTATTTATACCATGATGGGCGGCATGAAAGCCGTCATCTGGACCGAAGTAGTGCAGGCCATTATAAAAACACTGGGCGCCTTATTGATCCTGTACCTGATAGTCACCAACCTGAAAGGCGGTTTTAATTATATTTTGGAAACCGGAAAAGCCAATGATAAATTCAGCCTGGGCAGCTTCAGCGTGTCGGGATTTTCCATGTCAACCTTTTGGGTGATCTTCCTGTACGGATTTTTTATTAACCTGAATAATTTCGGCATCGATCAGAATTACATTCAGCGGTATCATACAGCGCGTAACAGCCGCGATGCCAGCCGCAGCATCTGGATGTGTGTATTGTTCTATTTGCCGGTGAGCATGCTGTTCTTTTTTATCGGCACTTCCTTGTTTGCGTATTACCATCAGCATCCGGAACTCATACTGCCCCTGCAACAACAGGTGGCGGCGGAAAAACATATTGCCCTGAGCAATCTTACCTCCGCTGATTATGGCGACAGGGTGCTGCCATATTTCATGCGGAATGAAGTGCCCACTGGTTTATTGGGACTTATTATTGCCGCCATTTTATCGGCGGCTATGAGCACTATGAGCAGTGGGATGAACAGTTCGGCCACCGTTTTTCTGAAAGACATTTACCTGCGGTATTTTAACAAAGAAGCTTCGCCCAGGGCGCAAATGCGGGTGCTGTATGCCGCCACGGGCGTAATGGGCGTACTGGCCATAAGTTTTGGCATTGGGATGATAGGGGTTAAAAGCCTGCTGGATGCCTGGTGGAAACTGGCGGGGATTTTCTCGGGTGGCATCTTAGGGCTGTTTTTATTGGGTTTGCTGGCCCGTAAAGCAAAGAATATGGAAGCGGTCATTGCCGTCATTATAGGGGTGCTGGTGATCCTCTGGATCACTTTTTCGCGTCAGTTGCCTGATAATTATGCCTGGCTGCGCACCAACCTGCACGCCAATATGACCATCGTTATAGGTACCTTAACCATATTTTTAACGGGCAAGCTGCTGGCCGGACTCCGAAAGAACGCCTGACACACTCATTCTCAACGTGATATTAAATAATGATAATCGTCACAGGTACAATATTTAATTTTTTAATTTTAAAGGGGCGGAAAAGCCTGTATTTTTAATAACAACAATCAAAAATAAACGGGATGGAAAAAAGATTTGTTCCGGTAATGATAACACCGTTCAACCTGAAGGCAAAGATCGATTTCGATATGGTGGAACGGTTGATTGATTTTTACCTGGCAGCCGGAGTGAGTGGTTTTTTTGCCAACTGCCTCAGCAGTGAAATGTACAGCATCAGTGAAGATGAGCGGCTTGAGTTGACCAATCATATTGTGCGGTATGTGAATGGCCGGGTTCCGGTGGTTGCTACCGGTTCCTTCGGATTGACCATTGAAGATAAAGCCGAGTTCAGTAAAAAGATCTACGACACCGGTATCGATGCGGTGGTGTTAATCACCGGGCATTACGCCAATGTAGATGATAGTGACGCTATCTTGTTGAAACGGTTCGATAAGATGTTTTCCTTAACGCCTGGCATTCCCATGGGTACCTATGAGTGCCCTGCGCCGTATAAACGTATTTTATCAGCCGATGTGTTTGAGACGTTATTGTCGAGCGGCCGGTTGAAATACCACAAAGACACCAGCATTGACCTGGAAAAAGTAAAAGAGAAGCTGCTGATAGCCAATGTACCGGGCTTCGACTTTTTTGATGCGCACACGCCCAATGCCATGTACAGTTTGCAAATGGGTGCACGCGGTATGTCGTCTATCAGTGGTAATTTTTATCCTGAGGCGCTGGTATGGATGTGTAACAATGCCAACGATCCGGCAAAACAGGCAGATGTACAATGGCTGCAATCTGAATTAACACGTGTTGATCCGCTCATCCACCAGGCATACCCCATGAGCGCGAAATACTTCCTGCAATTGCGCGGTTTACCGGTTCGTACCATTAGCCGGGCTTATGTGCAGGAGCTTACACCCGATCAAAAAAATGTGCTGAAAGGCATTTATGAAAGTTTTACGCAGTGGTGCAGCCGGTTGAATATAACGCCGGTAGATATCCGCCCGATCATGGAACCAAGAATATTACCAGATCCTGCCATCTAATTATAAAAAAAGCCTCCCGAAATATCGGGGGGCTTTGTCCACATAACCTAAACAACCAATACCTGCTGCGGGATTATTTTACTTATCGTTTATAATAATCCTTTTTGGCTTGCAGAATATCATTATCTCTTTGATGTTTCAGATCGTGTACGGCCTGCCGTCTTTGTTTGCGGCTAAGGCTTTCATCATGACGTGCTGACCAGATCTTATCCTTGTAATCATTATTGATATCCTGTATTTCGAGGTCAAGTTTAGTTGGCCTGGAAGAACCATAATATCCAGGTCCCGGAGGATAAGCATACCACGGGTTATACCAATAAGGTGAATAAGGGTAATATCCATAGCCACCACCAAATCCTACACCTACTGAAACATGGGTTCTGGGGTGCGGGTACACACGCACCACTTTTTGGGCCGACGCACTGAGTGTTAAGCCCAACGCACA
Organism: Niastella sp.; assembly: GCF_045805085.1. Classification (NCBI taxonomy): domain Bacteria; kingdom Pseudomonadati; phylum Bacteroidota; class Chitinophagia; order Chitinophagales; family Chitinophagaceae; genus Niastella; species Niastella sp. The sequence goes on along the minus strand of NZ_JBJMLX010000082.1, from coordinate 33,194 downwards.
GATTACTATTAATGCCGTTTTCATCTTTCTCAATTTTAATTTCACTTATTAGACGGCAAAAAGTACGCTAGGTATAAACCCCGGAAAAAACGATAACTTTTCAATAACAAAATGGGTTTTAACAAATTATGTGCTCACTGAAATCCCTGACAAATAATGCCGTATAATTCTTTTATATAATGGGTTTTATAACTATTTTTAGTCTACCAGATTAACATAATTTAAGTTTCTTATGAATGATCATCCGTTATGTGGTAGATGGACTGGCACCTATACCTATGGAAATGAATACGATGAGCCATTAAGAGGCAAAACGGTCACTTTTGAAATGGAATTGACCGTTGTTAATGGTTTCATAAAGGGAAAATGTACCGATGCCGAATCAACCCCGCACTTTGAAGCGCCCGCAACTATTGAGGGGTTAATGGTTGATGACAGTACCGTCAGGTTTGTAAAACGGTATCCGCATTACTGGCAGCACGAAAAGACAGGCCCGCGCTTTCTGCCAAAATTTCCTTCGCAGGAGATCAATTATTCAGGGGAGTTTAATAATAATGAGTTGGAAGGGGAATGGGAGATCGTTACGGTTCTTGTAGATATACAAGGAGAAATGGTTACCTATAGAGGGAAGGGGCATTGGGTTATGAAGAAGTTAGTTGACGAGTTGACGAGTTGACCAGTTGACGAGTTGACAAGTTAACAAGTTGACGAGTTAACATGTTGACGAGATAGAAGAAGGTTAAAAAAATAAAGTAGGAAGTTGATAGAGTTGATAAAGGGGCGGGGAATGAAAAGAGTGAGGAATTTTGCCCTATAGCGAGCCCTTTCACGTTTGACGTTTCACGACTCAGGATTGCCGACTGCCGATTCACGTTTGCCAATTCACTATCGAGATCTTACTTCCTACTTTAAACTCACTACTTTTTTTTAGCCAGTGCTGCATTAATAGGCGCCCGGTCAACATATTGAATGCACTCGTCTACCAGATTATCATTATTATAATGCATATCCATGTGTACCCAGAAGGTGAGGGATTGTTTGTTTTTATAAGTAGCATGTACCTGGTACCAGGTCAATAACCAGATGCCTTTGGTCTCTACGCTTTGTGGCTGGTGTACATTCACCGGCAGCCAGATCTCCTTACTCGTCTCAAGAGAATCTACAACATTCATCCGGCGGTCTTTCCAGTATTTGGCGATCGCGTCTTTTCCTTTGATGCTATCACCCGCTGACCACCTCAGCACCGCATTATCTGCCATTCCACTGACCCAGCCGTCGATATCGCCGCTGGCAAATTTTGCCAGGCTGGCCTTACCCATGTCGATATACTTCTGATCGGCAAACTCAACGGGGCCAGGCGCCTTTTCCCTTTTTTCCGTATCACCGGTCATTGCAGTTTGTGTGGTTTTTTCCGGTTCATTTTTACAGGATGCCATAACAATCAGGCAGATTGTACCTAAAAGGATCTTTCTCATAAAATTGATGTTTATGGTTAAAAAAATGGGAATGGACCTGTTTGTAGAGCGGGATTGGCAGGATTACCAGGATGGAGGCCAGGCTAATGTAGGGATATTATCACAGTTAGTCAAAAATATAATACTATAATCTGCTTTAAAAGAACGATTTATGTATTAAATCATGAAAAGGTGGGGTGGAATATAAGAAAATAAACAACCAAATGTTTGCATCTGCCTTTTTTAATTATTAAATTCACATGAACCTATTCTGAACCCTTTAAAAATTTCCAACCGTATGAAACTCCAACACCTCGCTATTTGCTCATGGGTTTTATTAGCTGCCTGCGCTTCGACAGATAAACCCAGCCTACCATCTATCGGTAACACCGCTGCTTTAAATGCTCCACCACCTGCTGCTGATGAAGCATTTAAAAAACAACCTGCAGGCACCATCCTCAACTTTGCAAGATGGTATCGTTCAAATGTAAACGAGCTTAAAAAGATCGAGCTGGTGAAACATTCCTCCAATCCCGATTCTGCTAAGTATTATGTTGTAAATACCGAGGGCACTGAAAAGTTACTTGGTGCATTACAACAAAGCGGGTTTGTAACAGATTCTTACGTTAACAGATGGCGCGCCTATTTCAGGAAATGTAACGACAACCTGAGAAAAACGCCCACCACGCAAGCGCCTGTTGAAGGGCTCGACTTTGACCTGGTGATGTTATCGAAAGATTATAATGATGATCTGAATGGTTTTGAAAAATCCACAGTAGAAAACGTAAAGCTGGCTAATGACCAGGGCAGCGTTACCGTTGGTTTACCTACTGTTGGGCGATTGAAGTACTGGGTTTCCAAACAGGATGGCAAATGGCAGATAGAAGATATTAAAGATATGCGCAGCGCCCTTGACCAGGCGCAGAATGATTGATGATAACAGGTATACAACAAAAAGCCTCCTGATATATCGGAGGCTTTATTGTTTCTATAAAAACTATCTTTTACGCTTCTGCTTCCACATACGAACTCACCGGCTCACAGGTACAGATCAGGTTTCTGTCGCCATACGTGTTGTTCACTCTTGCCACACTGGGCCAGAATTTATTTTCACGAATGTAAGACAGCGGGAATGCAGCCTGTTCGCGGGTATAACCGTGTTTCCAGTCAGAACTGATAACCACGTGTTGGGTATGCGGTGCATTTTTCAATGCATTGTCTTTTTTATCGGCCTTGCCTTCTTCAATGGCGCGAATTTCTTCGCGGATGCTCAGCATGGCATCGCAGAAACGGTCCAGCTCGGCTTTGTCTTCGCTTTCGGTAGGCTCGATCATGATGGTGCCTGGCACCGGGAAGCTGAGGGTAGGCGCGTGGAAGCCATAGTCCATTAAACGTTTGGCAACGTCTTCTGCTTCAATTTCAGCGCTCTTCTTGAACGGACGCAGGTCAACAATAAATTCGTGGGCGCATTCGCCGTTATGGTTGGTGTACAGGATGTCGTACTGTCCTTCCAGGCGGGCACGCATATAATTCGCGTTTAGGATAGCATATTCTGTGGCATTGCGAACGCCTGCTGCTCCCAGCATTCTGATGTATGCATAGCTGATGAGCAATATAGAAGTGCTGCCATAAGGCGCTGCACTTACCGCGTGGTGAATGCTGGTGGAATTTTCAGCCGTCAGTTGGCCATTGCCCATTGACGAGTGCCGGTTGCCGAGTGATACGTGGCCGGGCAGGAATTTAGCCAAATGCGCTTTTACGCAAATGGGCCCCATGCCAGGACCGCCACCACCGTGTGGAATGGCGAAGGTTTTATGCAGGTTCAGGTGACACACATCAGCGCCTATTAAACCAGGGGCCGTTAAACCTACCTGGGCGTTCATGTTAGCGCCATCCATGTATACCTGTCCGCCGTGCTGGTGAATGATCTTTGTGATATCTTTTACGGTTTCTTCATACACCCCATAAGTACTGGGGTAGGTAATCATGATACCGGCCAGGTTCTGGCTATGTTGTTCTGCTTTTGCTTTCAGGTCTTCTACATCGATGTAACCGTTTTCCAATGCTTTTACCACCACTACTTTCATACCTGCCATTACTGCGCTGGCGGGGTTGGTGCCGTGGGCGGAAATAGGGATGAGCATTACATTACGATGGGCTTCATTGCGGCTGGCGTGGTATGCGCGGATCACTAACAACCCGGCGTATTCACCCTGGGCGCCGCTGTTGGGCTGCAGGCTGCAGGCGTCAAAGGCGGTAATGTCGCACAGGTAACTGCTCAGTTCATCGGTGATCTGTTTATAGCCTTCTGTTTGATCGGCTGGTGCAAAGGGGTGCATTTTGCTCCAGTGCTGCCAGCTTAAGGGGATCATTTCACTGGCGGCGTTCAACTTCATGGTACAGCTGCCGAGTGAGATCATGGAAGTGTTCAGTGACAGGTCTTTATTTTCCAAACGTTTAATGTACCGCATCATTTCTGTTTCACTGTGGTGGGTATTGAACACCGGGTGGGTTAAGAAATGACTGGTACGGGTTAACGTGTTGGGAATATTATACAGCACGGCATCTTCACTTACGCTGAAGCTGGCCACGCTGTGGTCGTTCGGTTGATCGAGGAGTAACAAGATATCCAACACTTCGCTGAGGGTAGTGGTTTCATCGAGTGAAATACCTACCAGGTTATTGCCATAGTAGCGGAAGTTGATCTCTGCCGCTTCTGCTTTTTGACGAATGGCTTCTGCATTTGGTGCTTTAAATACGATGGTATCGAAGAAGTTCTTGTGCAGCAACTTATAGCCTTCAGCTTCCAGTTCTTCGGCCAGCGCGTTGGCCAGCACAGTCACTCTTTTAGCGATCTTAATCAAACCATCGGGGCCATGATACACGGCATACATCGCAGCCATATTGGCCAGCAGGGCCTGGGCTGTACAAATGTTACTGGTGGCTTTTTCGCGTTTAATGTGCTGTTCACGGGTTTGCAAGGCCATGCGCAGGGCGCGGTTGTTCTGGGCATCGATGCTTACGCCAATGATACGGCCGGGGATACTGCGTTTGAAATCGTCTTTGGCTGAAAAGAAGGCGGCGTGCGGACCACCAAAACCTAATGGAACGCCAAAGCGTTGGGAGGAACCGAAGGCCACATCAGCACCCAGTTCGCCAGGAGGCGTTAACAGGGTGAGCGCCAGCAGATCGGTAGCCATGGCTACATAAGCGCCGGCCTGGTGTACTTTATTGATAAAGTCGCGATAGTCTTCTATGGCGCCTTTGTCGTTTGGATACTGTACCAGCGCGCCGAAATACGTTTCGTCGATACTGGCCGTGCGATAATCGCCAAACACTACTTCAATGCCTACGGGCGCCCCGCGGGTAACCACTACATCTTTTGTTTGGGGGTAAGTATCGTTGTCAACAAAGAATTTGGGGCGTACGATATGCTCATGGTCCTTGTTCAGGGAATTGAAGAACATGGTCATGGCTTCGGCAGCAGCGGTTGCTTCATCGAGCAGTGAAGCGTTGGTAAGTGGTAAAGCGGTAAGGTCGCTTACCATGGTTTGAAAGTTCAACAGGCTTTCCAGGCGGCCTTGTGAAATTTCAGCCTGGTAGGGCGTGTATTGGGTATACCAACCCGGATTTTCGAAAATAGTACGCAAAATAACGCTGGGCGTTATGGTGTCGTAATAACCCTGGCCGATATAGTTCTTGTATACTTTATTTTTTAACGAGATGTCTTTGATCAGTTGCAGGTACTCGTACTCGCTGATAGAAGGGGGAATGGACAGCGATTCGCTCATTCTTATCCCGGCGGGTACTGTTTTATCGATCAGTGCATCGAGGCTGGTTTCACCAATGACCTGCAGCATTTGGCGGGTTTCAGATTCGGTGGGTCCAATGTGTCGACGGATGAATTCAGTATTCTGTTGTTCAAAAAGATTCATAATCCCGTTTATGTTTGTAGTTTATTGTTTCTAAGATCTGGGGCGTTGCTTTTACAATAAGGCCGCAAAGGTAATATTTAGCAGCCAGACTAACACCTGTTTGCGACAAGGGGTGGGGAAAATGTGTGCAAATGTACCTGCACCCCGTTCGCAATAAAAAACGTGGCAGGACATAAAATAGTTCAACGGGATGGCATATAGCTGGCCCGGTTGATAGCTATTTTTTAGTAATGTGTTGAGAATCAAATCATCAAATCGAAGGGATTATCGCTTCAGGGCGATAACAGGTTCTTCGTGTAAAGAAGTGGCTGGTTGACCATCTTCTTCTGCCCGCATTTCTTCGCTGGTTTGGCGGCTGCCATCGTGGCTCCAGCCGGGGGGGCCAAACAGGTAATTCCATTTATCCTTGAAGCTAAGGTCTTTGCGGGTTACATCTTTCCATATTTGCACCCATTCATGAAAGATGATGGTTGATGGGGTTTCCTTTTCAATTGGCTTGGTTAACCCGAACCTGATGGGTTGGTATTCCTTTTCAGTTAGCTCAGGTTGAAAAGTACCGAACATTTTATCCCAGATAATCAGGAACATACCCATGTTCTTATCCAGGTATTTAGCGTTCGAAGCATGGTGTACCCGGTGATGGGAAGGCGTTACCAGGAAGTATTCGAGCCAACCCATTTTATTGATGAGCTTGGTATGCACAAAGATGCCCCAGATCTGCGTGGCAGAATAAATGAAAATAATATCGATTGGCTTAAAGCCCATCAATGCCAGGGGAATAAAGTAAATGAACCGGTATAAGGGTTGAAATACCGAAGACCGGAAGCCTACGGTAAAATTCAGATTTTCAGAAGAATGATGGGTAACATGCACGGCCCAGAAGAAACGGATCTCATGATCGAACCGGTGCAGCCAGTAGTACATAAAGTCTTCCAGCAACAGCAACATCACCCAGTATACCATTACATGGCTAAATGAAAAAATATTATGACGATAGAAGTAATCAAGTACCACTAAATAAAAACCCCGAAGCAACAGATCAAGGGCGCCATTCATCAGCATCAGGTAAACATTGGCGGCGGTATCTTTCCAACTGTATAATTTGCGATGCTGGTAGTTGCTTAATAGCAGTTCTAACCCGATAATGATCGCGTAGATAGGTGTACTGGTAAGTATTAATATTTGTTCACGCAGGGAATTCATAGTAGCCGGGCAAAAGTAAAGTAAGTGAATGAATTATCATACTCAGACCACCCAGGTATTTTATTGTTTAACACCCGGAATAAAGTATTTTCAATTCATTAACGACTGGTGGGGGGCTTTTTTTTAATATGTTCCTGCAATCGCATCTCTCTACTTGTCATGCTATGCCCGTCATGACTCCACCCGGGCGGGCCAAAGAGATACATTATCCTTTGTTTTAAACTGAGATCTTTCCGGCGCATGTCGCGCATAATAGCTGACCATTCATGAAAAATGAGGGTAGGGATGCTGTCATTTTCCAGTTCGTGCGTAATACCATAACGGATGGGTTCATATTGTTGCGGCGGCAACTCCTCCTGAAAGGTGCCGAATAATTTATCCCAGAAAATAAACACGGTACCCATGTTCCGGTCGAGGTATTTGGGGTTCGAGGCATGGTGAACACGGTGGTGACTGGGTGTAACGAAGATATATTCCAGCCAGCCCAGTTTTTTTACTTTTTCGGTATGCGTGAGTATGGCCCATACCTGGCCTACCGAATAAATGAAGAAGATATCTATAGGGCGGAACCCGGCGAATGCTATGGGAATAAAGAACAGAAAACTATAAAAAGGTTCCAGCGCCCCGGTGCGAAAACCCACGGTGAAATTGTAATGGGTACTGCTATGGTGGTTCACATGTATCGCCCAGAACAGGCGGCTATGATGCCCCAGCCGGTGCAGCCAGTAATGCATTACATCAACAAATAATAAAAGGATCACCCAATAGGAAACAGCATGGGTCCATTTAAAAAAACTTAGACTGAAAAAGAAAGTAAGTACGATCAGGCTGACACCGCGCATGGCGAGATCGGTTAAACCCGTTAACAGGCTCAGTAAAAAATTATGAAAGGTATCTTTCCAGGTATAGGATTTAACGCCCTCCAAATGACTGATCAACAATTCCGTGCCAATGATCAGTACATACAGCGGGGTTGTCAAAAGCAACATTATCTGGTTGTACAAGACATGCATAGGAATAAAAAGACAAAAACCAAACCATTACGCCGTGGATGGTTTAACTTGCAGATGAATACGTTGTATTCAGAATGACAGGCTGGCTGAGCGTTAAGAAAAAGCCATTTTAACCGGTAAAATGCCACCTGAAGATAATTTTTAACTATTGAATTGAATTATACGGCATGGCAGCGCATAGTGACAATAATGAACAGATTGGGGGCCTGGAAGATGGCGCCTGGAAAAAGAAAAGTGCTGAGCACCAGAAGCAGTACAGCAATATGCTGAAACGGGCAGACCGCAATAAAGTGTTGAAAAAATTGCCCGATCTGCATGAGGAAGCTTTTTCGAAAGTAGATTGCCTGCAATGTGCCGCCTGTTGTAAAAATTATTCGCCGCGTTTTAAAACGCCTGATATCAAGCGCATCAGCAAGCACCTTAAAATGAAGGAGAGCGTGTTTATTGAAACGTATTTGCGTTTGGATGAAGAAGGGGATTATGTGGTAAAACAAACGCCCTGTGCGTTTTTAGGAGCAGATAACTATTGCAGTATTTATGATGTTCGCCCGTCTGATTGCGAACGGTTCCCCTATACCGATGAAGATGTGATTTTGAAGCGGCTGCCGCTTACATTGAAGAATTCGAGTTTTTGTCCGGCGGTGTATTATGTGTTGGAACGATTGTTAAAGGGTTGACGAGTTGATTAGTTGACGAGTTGACCAGGCAGGAAAAAGCCAGGTGGGATAAAGGAGGAGGTTGATAGGGTTGATAGAGTTAACAGGTTAACAAGTTGATAAGTTAACAAGTTGACGAGGCAAAAATTGCCGATTGCCGATTCGCAACTGGTCATTGAAAATATTGTATAGTTACGATAACCGACTTCTGATTATAGAATATACCTACTAAGAACCGATGTCCCATTTGCCAACGCTTATACGAGATCTCGCCTTGATACTGGCTATTGCCGGTGTAACTACCCTGTTATTTAAAAAATTAAAACAACCCGTAGTGCTGGGGTATATCCTGGCCGGGATACTGGTTGGGCCTAATTTCTCCTTACTGCCTTCTATCAGTGATCTCGATGGCGTAAAGGTATGGGCCGATATCGGGGTGATCTTCCTGTTGTTCAGTCTGGGCCTTGAGTTCAGTTTTAAAAAATTGGTGAACATCGGCGGTACGGCCGGCGTTACCGGTATTTTCGAGATCATATGTATGGTGGGGTTAGGGTTTGTAACCGGGAAGCTGATGGGCTGGCCTTTTATGGATTGTATTTTCCTCGGCGGCATTATTGCTATATCCTCCACTACTATCATTATACGGGCTTTTGATGAACTGGGTGTAAAGACAAGAAAATTCGCCGGTGTGGTGTTGGGCGTGCTGGTGGTGGAAGACCTGATGGCTGTATTGCTGATGGTCGTGCTTTCTACCCTGGCAGTAAGCCGGGAGTTTGCCGGAATGGAAATGTTGTATTCGGTATTAAAGCTTGTCTTCTTTTTGTTTCTGTGGTTCCTCTCCGGTATTTTCCTGATCCCCGGATTTTTGAAATGGGGTCGTAAAATAATGAATGACGAAACCATGCTCGTTATTTCATTGGGGTTGTGTTTGCTGATGGTGGTAGCTGCCACGTATGCCGGGTTTTCTGCCCCGTTAGGCGCTTTTATTATGGGATCTATACTGGCTGAAACGCCGCAGGCCGAAAAGATAGAACACCTGGTTCAACCAGTAAAGAATTTATTCGGCGCGGTATTTTTTGTATCGGTAGGGTTGCTGATTGAACCGGATATGTTGATGAAATACATCGGGCCGGTGTTTATACTGTCATTTGTGGTAATACTGGGTAAAACGATCAATGTAACGTTTGGCGCCCTGTTATCGGGTCAGCCATTAAAACAATCGCTGCAGGCGGGTATGAGCCTGGCGCAAATAGGGGAGTTCTCATTTATCATTGCCACCCTGGGGTTGACGCTACAAGTGACCAGCGATTATTTATACCCGATAGCCGTGGGCGTTTCGGTGATCACCACATTTACCACGCCGTATATGATCAGGCTGGCCGATCCGTTCTTCAACTGGCTGGCGCCCAAACTGCCTGTAAAATGGCGAATGGCCATTAACCAGTACAGCACCGGTGCACAAACCATACAGGCCGAAAGCGAATGGCGCATTGTATTGCGATCGTACCTGATGCTGATGGCCACCAATTCGGTGATCGTTATTGCCATGATATTTTTATCCGGCAGGTATTTGCTACCCTTTGTAAAAGCAAGTGTACATGGAGATGTATTGTCGAGCATAATAACCATTGTAATAACACTGGTGGCAACAGCGCCGTTCTTATGGGCACTGGCTATTCGTAAAATGCATTCCCTCTCGTACCGGAATTTATGGCTCGATAAAAAATATAATCATGGTCCGCTGGTAATGCTGGAAGTGGTACGCAACTTATTGCTTGTGGTGCTGGTGGGATTTATGGTTGACCAGTTGTTCAGCACCTTTATCGCTTTTGTGGCCATACTACCTTTAATTGTGGTCGTGCTGCTGGTGTTCTCGCGCCGGTTGAATTCGTTTTATGCGCGGATTGAAAAGCGCTTTTTAACGAATTTGAATCAGCGGGAACAAATGCAAAGCTCCGCTTCCGGCGATCTAACGCCCTGGGATGCGCACATGGCCTATTTTACCATGCCGGCCGAGAGTACCGTGGTGGGTAAATCCCTGAAGGAACTGGCCTGGCGGGAACAATATGGCATCAACATCGCTTATATTGAACGTGGCTCCATTACCATTACGGCGCCAGAGCGCACCGATGTATTATATCCCTTCGACAAGATCGCGGTGATTGGTACCGATGTGCAGCTGGAGCAATTCCGTTCCATTCTGGAATCGGCGATCCTGCCAGCTAAGAACGGGCAGGAAGAGATCACGCTTACCAGGGTTATTGTTGATGAACATATTGGGGTACGCGGAAAGACCCTGCGCAATTCCGGCATCAGGGAGGCTACCAATGGGTTGGTAGTGGGCATAGAGCGCAATGGCCAGCGCATTCTGAACCCTGATTCCACTACCATTTTTGAATGGGACGATATTGTATGGATCGTAGGTGACCGGAAAAAGATCGAAGAATTGAAAGATTCGGGAATAAGTAATAAGGCATAAGATACAAGTTACAAGGTACAAGGCGCAAGGTACAAGGTACAGGATACAGGGTACAAGTTACATGATACAAGCCTTGTTGCGGCAACCCTCTGTAACCGTTTCCTGTCCGCGATCAGTTTTTTGGGTAGCAAGAATGCATTAACTTGATAAGAAATTAATTGCTATGCCAAAATTCGTTATTGAAAGGGAAATGCCCGGGGCCGGGGACCTTTCACCCGAACAACTACACGAAGCTGCACAAACCTCCTGCGGTGTTTTAATGGATATGGGTCCGCAAATACAATGGGTGCACAGTTATGTAACCGATAATAAGATCTATTGCATCTATAACGCACCGGATGAAGCTACTATTAAGCAACATGCAAACCAGTCGGGATTTCCAGCCAATAAAATAAGCAGGGTGAAGGCGATTATAGATCCTACAACTGCGGAAGTTTGAGACGGCAAAAGGCAGAGGGCCCTCCTACGCTAAAGCTTCGGCGGGCAAAGCAGAAGCCTCGTTGCGGTCTCGGCTTAGCCGATACAACATGGGAACTGAAATGGCTCGATGAACAATTTATTTTCCTTTTAATTCTTCTTTTACTTTTATCTGTGATGCTTGCACCTTAGATGATTTGCCATTGCTATTATTGGTGGTATTTGAAATGTTAGTGGGAGTAGGGTTATTTTTAACCTGCGCAATGTGATTGTTTCCCATTTTAAATGCTACATACAACAGGCAGCCGGTGACGAGGAATTGTATTACCGTCAATGAATTGGATACTACGTGCATGGCCGGACTAATGGCCTTTTTCAACTGCGTTTCGCTCATCGCCGACAGGGGCGGGAAGACGGCAGACCCGCCAAAATACACCATTTCAGAAATAATTATCTGCTTGTTGATGGTGGCTATCAACAGGATGAGAATGGACCCTGCCACCAACATAATCACATTCGATGTCTTGCGGGTAAACTGATGCCGGATCTCTTTTACCAGGTAAATAAAGAAAGCAAAGAATACATAAAGCGGTAACACTATTTTCCAGGAAGAAATGGTAAAATAGGTTTCGTGCAGGCGAATGTCAAAATTATTGCTAAGGAAAGTCCAGCCAAATACAAATATAGTGACGAACACGGTTGCGTTCAGAATGAGACCCAACCAGATCAATTCAATGAGTAACGGCTTAAATTTTTGCATAGGTCAATCAGGCTTAACCTAAATATACAAAAACCGTGCGATTATTGCCCGAAGAGGTCGCTGCTCAGGTACCTGTCGCCCCGGTCGCAAACGATGAACACGATAACGCCTTCTTTAAGTTCTTTGGCCAGTCTGAATGCAGCAGAAGCGGCGCCGCCACTGCTCATACCGGCAAAAACGCCTTCTACCTTGGCCAGTTGGCGGGCAGTAAGCGTAGCCTCTTGTTGCGATACATCGATGATGCGGTCAACCCGGCTGGGATCAAAGATCTTGGGCAGGTATTCCTTTGGCCAGCGGCGTATACCGGGGATGGAGGAGTCTTCCGTTGGCTGGCAACCTACTATTTGAATGTTGGGATCCTTCTCTTTAAAGAACATGGAGCAGCCCATAATAGTGCCGGTAGTACCCATTGAGCTTACAAAATGAGTGATACCCTGGTTGGTGTCACGCCATATTTCTGGACCGGTGGTTTTAATGTGGGCTTTATAATTATCAGGATTAGAGAACTGGTTCAGGATCACGAATTCACCGGTGGCTGCTTTTTCTTCAGCATAATCGCGGCATTTTTCAATGCTGTCTAATAACGTTACTTTGGCCCCGTAGGCTTCCATGGTAAGCGTTCTTTCGCGGGTGGAGGTGGAAGGCATTACCAGCTCAATATCAAGGTTGAATAACGTGGCCACCATGGCCAGGGCAATACCGGTGTTTCCACTGGTTGCCTCAATGAGTTTTGACCCTGGTTTTATGTCGCCCCGTTCCAGCGCCGATTTGATCATATTCAATGCCGGCCGGTCCTTCACACTACCCCCGGGGTTATCCCCTTCCAGCTTGGCATAAATAGTCACATTCGGATTGGGATTGAGCTGTTTGATCTCTACCATCGGGGTATTGCCTACCAGGTCTATAATGCTTGCCATTGTATTAGTATTAAACAGGAAGTTGAAATTACCACTTTTATAATTTATTCTACTACTGTGATAGAATATAATGTTATTCTAATGGGCTTATTGGTGCCAAATTATATATGTGGAATACTGGCTATACAACTGCCGGAATGAATTGGTTCAAATTGATTTTAATTTTGTGCCCGGTACATATAAGCAATAACAGTTACTTTTGCCATCGATTTATAGGTTTGTTGAACGTCAAATTGTTATAGCATGTCAGCCGATCCGGTAGCCAATGATCAGTCAAGTCCCTTTGTTTCAGTACGCATAAAAGAGTTTCGCCTGTTTATTATTCAGCGGTTTTTTTTCATCATGGGTATGCGTATGATTGCTACCGTAATAGGCTGGAAGATGTACCAACTCACTAAAAATCCGCTGGCCCTTGCATTTGTAGGATTATCAGAAGCCGTTCCTGCCATTTCACTGGCTTTGTATTCGGGACATGTGGTTGACAAAAGCGACAAGCGTACCCTTCTTTTAAAGATGCTTGTATTTTATTTCCTCTGTTCTGCTGCCTTTCTTTTTATTACGTTCCAGCATACTGAATTGAGCCTGGGAAAGAAATTCGTTCAATTTGCTATTTACGGGGTGATGTTCTGTACCGGTGTGGTGCGTTCATTTTCCGGACCAGCCACCAGTTCTATTTTAGCGCAGCTGGTGCCTAAAACTATTTTGCCCAATGCGGTTACCTGGAGTTCTACTACCTGGTTAACGGCTTCTGTACTGGGGCATGCTTCAGCCGGTTTCCTGGTTGCCTATACAGGTTATACCGGAACCTTTCTGTTGATAATGCTGTATATAACCATTGCAGCCATCGCGCTGTTCCAGATAGAACGCAAACCCATTGTACATTCCAATAAAGGCCAGGCTACCTGGGAAAGCGTAAAGGAAGGGGTGAGATATGTTTTTAAAACAAGAGAATTGCTGGGCGCTTTATCGCTCGATATGCTGGCTGTATTGTTTGGTGGCACTACCGCTATGATCCCGTTTTTTGCGGGGGATATTTTGCATGTAGGCGCCATTGGGTTTGGCTGGTTGAATGCAGCGGCTGATATCGGTTCCATGATCATCATTTTAACACTAACATTCTTCCCGCTTCGTAAAAAGCAGGGTATGTTGTTGTTGTTTGTGGTAGCCGGTTTTGGCCTGAGCATTATTATTTTCGGGATCTCTACTATTTACTGGCTTTCCTTCTTTGCTTTACTGGTGAGCGGCGCGCTGGATGGCATCAGTGTGGTAATACGCGGTACCATTCTGCAATTAAAAACGCCCGATGAAATGCGCGGGCGGGTTTCAGCAGTAAACTCCATGTTCATTAACTCATCCAATGAGATCGGCGCTTTTGAAAGCGGGGCCGCTGCCAAATTATTAGGCATCGTTCCTTCCGTGATCTTTGGCGGCGCCATGACCTTGCTGGTAGTAACAACCATGTGGTTTAAAGCGCCTACGCTTAGGAAGTTCGAGTATTAACCCCCCGGCCCCCTAAGGGGAAGTGATAATGAATCGTGAAATGGCAAACGTTAAACAGCAAACGGGAAACGGAAAACCCCCTAACTCGACCAGTCTGAGTAATAGCAGGGTTCCGAACTATCAGAGACCATTTCTGCCTTCTGCCCTCTGCCTTCTGCCTTTTTACGGCAATGTAAAATAGTGTTGCCCCTGATCATACTCCTGGTCAAGCGCATCGATGATCACCTGCAGGTGTTTGGGATTGCCCAGGAAATCGGCATTGCCGGCATCGATGAACAGGGTTTTTATATTATGCTGCTTTATATAGTGCGTATAGGTTTGCTGAATATTAAGCAGGTATTCATCGGGAATATGCTGTTCGTAGGAACGGTTGCGCTTTTTTATATTGGCCTGTAAACGGTCTACCGGCGCATGCAGGTAAATAAGCAGTTCGGGTTGAACCAGCTGCTGGTGAATGATCTCAAACAGTTTTTGATACAGCCTGTATTCTTCTTCGGGCAAATTGATCTTGGCAAACAACAGGCATTTGGTGAACAGGTAATCGGTGATGGTAGTGCGCTGAAACATATCGCTGGTATGGATCAGTTCCTTCAGTTGTTTATAGCGTTCGGCCATAAAGAACAGTTCCAGCGGGAATGCATATTGCTGCGGGTTCTCATAGAATTTGGGCAGAAAGGGATTATCGGCAAATTCTTCCAGTATCAACCGGGCATTGTAATGCCTGGCCAGCAAATGGGCCAGCGTTGTTTTTCCCGCGCCGATATTTCCTTCTATGGTAATGAAATGGTATTTCATGTGTGAATCGTAATCAATAGTGAATGGATGATCTCAATGGCAAGTCGTGAAGCGTCAAACGTGAAACGTGAAAGGGCTCGCGACAATGTAACATACCTCCCCATTTTCATCTCTCACTCATCCTTCACCCCTTTATCAACCCTATCAGCCTTTTCAACTCTATCAACCGCCTACTTCATTTCTCCTTAGCTTCTTTTTCCTTGTCAACTTGTCAACTTGTTAACTCGTCAACTGGTCAACTGATCAACAACTTCTCAACCGCCAACTCATCCCCACATTCCTCCAGCAACTGCGTAATCGTTTTATGAAAAATGGGATGCAGTAAGTCCGGCGCTATTTCAACCAACGGCACCAGCACAAAACGGCGGTTTTGCAATTGCGGGTGAGGGATGGTAAGGTTGGGTTCGTGCACAACCAGATCGTTATAAAAGATGATATCGATATCGATCACCCGCGGGCCGTTCCTTTCCATGCGAAGGCGGCCCATTTGTTCTTCAACCGATAAAATGGTGGTGATAAGCTCCTGCGGAGTTAACGAAGTGGTTAACAACAGCGCCTGGTTTAAAAACGCAGCCTGGTCGGTTTTGCCCCAGGCAGCAGTTTCGTACACGGCCGATTGTTGTATTACCGGTCCGCAGGTAGCCGATATAAGGGTAATGGCCTGGTGCAGGTTTTGCAACCGGTCGCCCATATTGCCGCCTATCAGTAAAAAGACTTTATTCATATATTGCATTCCCCCGAAGGGTCAAATATCTTTGAATTTCGTTTAAAATAAATTTGTTAATGAAGAGCTTTTTTAAAATATTCCTGGCCTCGCTACTGGCATTCTTCGTGTTATGCGTCATTTTGTTCTTCGTTTTTGTGGGTTTGATAACAGGGCTGACCTCCTCGGAAAAGGTAACTACAGGGGCAAAAGCCGTGTTGGTGCTTGACCTGGGTCGTAGTTATCCGGAAATTGGTGTGGAAAATCCGTTAGCCCGTTTTTCAGATAAGGAAGATGGCGATGTACCCTCCCTGTACGATGTGCTGCGCATGATCCGCCATGCGAAATCAGATAGCGCTGTAAAAGGCATTTATCTTAAATGCAGCAGCAATGGCAATGGTATGGGCGCCAGCCAGGAAATACGCAATGCCCTCCTTGACTTTAAAACCACCGGCAAATTCATATATGCCTATGGTGATGTAATTACCCAGGGCGCTTATTCAGTGGGTAATATAGCCGACAAAATATATTGTAACCCCAAAGGTGGGGTAGACTGGCGCGGGTTTGCCATACAACTCGCCTTTTTAAAAGGACTGCTGCAAAAGCTGGAAATTGAACCCCAGATCTTTTATGCGGGCAAATTCAAAAGCGCCACCGAGCCTTTCCGCGAAACGCAAATGACCGAGGCCAACCGCCTTCAGCTATCGGTTATGCTGGGTGATTTTTACAACCGCTTATTACTGCAAACAGCCGAAGCGCGTAAGCTGGACACCGCCACGCTGCATCAATATGCCAACGAATACAAGATCCAGTTTGCATCAGATGCCGTGACCTATAAACTGATCGACGGACTGAAATACGATGATGAAGTAAAGAATGAGATCGCAACCAAACTGGGTGGCGTAAAGCTCGACAAGATCAATTTTATTACCGTGCAGAAATATGCCAAAGCGGTGGACTTTAAACGCGATGGCAAAGAGAAGATCGCCGTTATTTATGCGCAGGGCGATATCATCGATGGCAAAGGCGACCGCGATCTGATAGGCAGTGTTACCTATCGCGAGCTTTTCCGCAAGGCCCGCCTCGATGCCAATATAAAAGCAATTGTGGTGCGCATAAATTCAGGTGGCGGCAGCGCCCTGGCCAGTGAAAATATGTGGCGCGAACTGACCTTGGCCCGCAAAGGCGGAAAACCCGTAGTGGTTAGCTTTGGCGATGTGGCCGCTTCGGGCGCTTATTATTTATCGTGCAACGCCGACAGTATTTTTGCCCAAACCAATACCATTACAGGCTCTATTGGGGTTTTTACGATGTTGCCGAACCTGGAGAAATTCTTTAACAATAAACTGGGTGTAACTTTCGACGGGGTAAAAACGGCGCCCCAGGCGGATATGCTGACGGCCACCAAACCATTAACCCCGGCACAAAGGGCGTGGCTGCAAAACAGCGTTGATTCCACTTATTTAACTTTCAAACAAAGAGTGGCCGAAGGCCGCAGAAAAGAGGTTAGTTACATCGACAGCATAGGACAGGGACGCGTATGGAGCGGCTCCCGTGCGCTGGAACTGGGGCTGGTTGACCGCCTCGGCGGGTTGGATGACGCCATCGCCTGCGCCGCACGCATGGCCAAAATAAGCGATTACCGGTTAAGGGAATACCCCGAGCCACACAATATACTGGAGGTTATTTTCGGCAATTATGAAAAAGACAATACGCAATCGGCCATTCAGAAAGAATTTGGTGAAGAGGGTATGAAAACCTGGCAAACCATGAAGCGGGTAAAAACCATGATGGGGGTAACGCAGGCGAGGATACCGTTTGAGATGTCTATTCAGTAAGTTGACCAGTTGATGAGTTAACAAGTTGTCGAGTTGACAAGTTGACGAGAGCGCAAGTTGATAGGGTTGACAGGGTTGATAGGGTTAATAAAGGGACGAAGGACGAGCCCTTTCACGTTTCACGTTTGCCGTTTCACGATTGCCGATTACCTTTGCGCCTAATTTTAGCAAAAACTATGTCGGGTCAATACAACCAATGGACGGCCATGTGGGCGATATGCAGGGCCACCTTGCGGGCCATTTTTAAAAGTCCCCAGGCCATTTTCTTTAGCCTGTTCTTCCCCATTGTGCTCATTATGGTATTTGGGGCCTTAACAGGCGGGGGCGGAAAGGCCTATGATGTGGCTTTTGACGCCAAAAGCGATACCACCAGCAATGTTTATTTTGCTATCAGGTCTATTTCGGCATTCGACATTCATAGGGGCAGTGAGGCGGAGCTGATGGACCAGTTGAAGAAAGGACGAATTACGGCGTTGATAGAGGTACGACAACTGCCTGCCAATACCACCGGCGCGCAATATGATATTCATTTAAAAACAACTTCAGCCAGTCAGAAGGACCTGCCTGCGGTGCAAGCCCTGCTGAAAAGCTTTGTAGATGAAATAACGGCCAAAACGGTATCGAATAAAGTAGCGACTGTTTCTGTTGAAGAGATCAAGGGCCGGCCCTATCATATGATCGATTTTTATTTACCCGGCATGCTGGGTTTTTCCCTGATCGGTTCAGCCGTATTTGGTGTGGCGTTCGTTTTCTTTACCCTGCGGGAAACCCTGGTGTTGAAACGGATGTTTGCCACTCCTGTACGCAAAACCTTTATTGTACTGGGCGAAAGCATTGCGCGGGTGGCGTTCCAACTCACCACTTCTGTCATCCTGATCCTGTTCGGCACTTTCTTTTATCATTTTACCCTGGCGCATGGGTTTGTTACCTTTCTGGAATTGCTGGTATTAAGCTTCCTGGGGGTAACGGTGTTCATGGGCTTTGGTTTTATCATCAGCAGTGTGGCCAAGAACCAGAATGTGATCCCCATTTATGCCAACCTGTTCATGTTCCCGCAGTATTTTTTATCGGGTACCTTTTTCCCGAAGGGATTATTGCCCGAAAGTATGCAGGCCATCATCAATTACCTGCCCTTAACGGCGCTGAACGATGCCATGCGTAAAGTATCGTTCGAAGGCATGCATTTGCTGGGCGTGGGCAAGGAGATCACCATTTTAATTGTGTGGTGTTTATTGGCGTATAGCATTCTTATCAGAATATTCCGTTGGGAGTAAAAAGCAACCCCATTTTCACATTTTCAAATTTGCTAATTTTCAAATTCCCCCTATGCGTATAGTGAAGCTGGCCATCATCAGTGCGGTGGTGTTATTTCTTGTCACGTATCTTTTTTCTTTAATTATTCCCTCACAGATCCGGATCTCCCGGGCGATGAATATTTCAGTGCCAAATGATAGTTTGCGCGCCCTGGTTACTGATCTGCGTCAGTGGAAACAATGGAACGAGTTGACGAACAATCCCGACCTTACCAATCAACAATACACCCAAAGCGAATTTTCGAGCGATCAGTTAAAAGTGACCAGTTTGCCTTCAACCGGCGATACCCTGTTCACGGCCTGGCGCCAGCAAAAAAATGCGCAGGTGCTTGCCAGTGGGTTTACCTGGGAGGGCACGGGCGATCAGTTGGTGATACAATGGTATTTTGATATAAAATTACACTGGTACCCCTGGGAAAAATTTGGTAGCATAGTTTTTGATAAGCAAATGGGGCCGCCTATGGAGAAATCGCTGGGCAATCTGAAAAAGTTGCTCGAAAAAAATCCATAAAGGCTTACATTTCATTTTAAAAAAGAAATAGTATGAAAAAATTGTTGCTTTTGTCTGCCATCGCATTGGTAGCAATAGGCGTTCGGGCACAACAGGGTGATAAATCACAACGTCCCAGTCCGCCTGCCAAAGTATCAGAAACAACCAGTAAAGGGGTTACCATTTCTATTGATTACAGCCAGCCAGCTGTAAAAGGGCGTGAAGTGGGAAAAGATATTGCACCTTATGGTAAAGTATGGAGAACCGGCGCTAACGAAGCTACCGTGTTTGAAGTAAACAAAGATGTAAAGGTAGAAGGTAAAAGCCTCCCTGCCGGAAAATATGGTTTGTACAGCATTCCGGGTAAAGATGAGTGGGTGATCATCTTTAATAAAACCTGGAAGCAATGGGGAACCAATTATACAGAAGCAGATGACGCCTTACGCGTAAATGTAAAACCTCATAAAGCGCCCAGCTTCACTGAGCGTATGACCTTCGCTGTTGATAAAAGCGGTAAAGTGTCATTAATGTGGGGTAACGAAGAAGTAGATTTCAAAGTTCAATAAGGTTACACGTATATAAGAGTAAAGTAAGCAAGGAGCTGTCCTGAGCGTGAGCGAGGGATGGCTCTTTTCTTTTGTTACCGGTTGCCGGTTCCCGGTCGCTGGTTCTCTTTTTGGGATCATGTTGAAAAGTTGGGGGATTTAGAATGCTCCGCCGAAGCGTTCAATGATTGGGTCTTTCGATTAAATTAAAGGTGGTTTGCGTTAAACGAAACGGACAAATCGTTTAATTGAAAGCCGTTTGAATTAAACGGAACGGTCTGCTAATTAAATTAAAAACCGTTTGCATTAAACGCAAACGGCAAATCGTTTAATTGAAAGTCGTTTGAATTAAACGGAACGGTCTGCTAATTAAGTTAAAAACTGTTTGCATTAAACGCAAACGGCAAATCGTTTAATTGGAAGCCGTTTGAATTAAACGGAACGGTCTGCTAATTAAATTAAAAACCGTTTGCGTTAAACGCAAACGGCAAATCGTTTAATTGAAGGCCGTTTGAATTAAACGGAATCGTCTGCTAATTAAATTAAAAGTGGTTTGCGTTAAACGATCCGGACATTTTATTTAATTCAAAACAGCTTGCTTTTACAAGAAATCATTTGATTTTCAGGCACATAAGCAGCTTGCATGCAATGTATAGCTAGCTCACACAAATGAGTATATTATACATCTTGCTTTTTTCCAAACAATGCCGTGCTTACCTACTTCTTACACGGTAAATCAGCAATTTTGGGATCATGGCCCGGTAACTATTACTTTTAATCCCCCAAGAATTTGATCCTCTTTTTGCAGACCACTTGCTATTTTGCGGGTTGCCAAATACCGGTGACCGGGGACCGGAGCCTGGTAACTGGCACCGTATTCTTTACATGTTCTGCATGGTTTAGCCGGAAGGAGAAGTATTACTAATTAGTTTAATTTTAAACCCGCACAAACACGCAGCAACCTGCTTTTTGTTTTGGTAATTTGCGTTTTAATGCTGAATTTGGTGTTAACTAACTGTTACGCCATGCATTACAACTATCGTAAGGCAATTCATTTGCAGGGAATTGATCGCTGGAATGGTACCTGCTACCAGCCTGTTATTTCAATCAGGAGTACACACCTCCCAATTAATCCAACACATTTTTTTATCGTCACTGCCAGGTCACTGAAATCACTGACGGCTTCCGGCCCTACTGCAATAGCTACCCGAAATAATTGAAAGAGTATAAACCTGTCCTTCATACGATTCATAGTATTTAATTATTAATTCGAAAAAAAGGATTATGACCCAATTTTTATCATTGAGTAGTCGATCAGTAAAAGCAGTTGGCTTATTACTGTTCTGCCAGCTGATAGTGAGCCTGACGTTTGCCCAGGTTCGTATTAGTGGAAAGGTAACCGGAAAGGGCAATCAGCCGCTAACCGGAATTTCTGTGACAGTTAAAAACACAACTTTTGGTTCAGCTACCGATCCATCGGGCAATTACACCATCAATGCGGCGCTTAAACCAGGAAGCTATTCGATAGAGTTTTCGGGAGTGGGTTTTAAAAGCGTTACCCAGAACCTGACAGTGGGCAGCGCCGAAAATTATACTGTAAGTGTTACGCTGGCCGAAGATGCGCTGGGTTTGGATGAAGTAGTGGTTACAGGTACATCGGAAGGAACTACCCGTAAACAATTGGGAAGCTACATAAGTACAATAAAAGCCGATCAGCTCAATAAAGGCGCTACCGGTAATGTACTGGCTGCTTTACAGGGAAAAACAGCCGGTGCGCAGATCGTACAAAACTCAGGTGACCCGGCCGGAGGGATTTCGGTAAGGTTACGTGGGGTTAGTTCATTAAACAGTTCTTCTGATCCACTGTATATCGTTGATGGGGTAATCATCAATAATTCTACTAACAGGGTTACCAATACGCAAAATACGTATGATGCCGGTAATGCCGGACCAAGCAATTCCCAGGGTAACCAGTTTACAGGAACCCCCGGTCAAAACCGGATGGTGGATATTAATCCGGCCGACATCGATCATATTGAAGTGTTGAATGGCGCCGCTGCATCGGCCATTTATGGTTCCCGGGCCAATAGTGGCGTTGTTCAAATATTTACAAAACGTGGTAGCGCTGGTATACCCACCGTAAGTTTTTCAACCGGTATTATGACCAGCCACCTGCGTAAAAAACTGGATGTGAACCAGGCGCCCGTGAAGTTCGGCGGTCCGCCAGATGGACCTGATGCATTTACTCAGGATCTTATAACAGCAACAGGTACGCCTGCTGCATTAGCTACGAATACCACACCCGTTACCCGCTACGATTACCAGGATTATATTTTTCGAAATGGTTTGGGAACCGATAACAACGTATCAGTAGCCGGCGGAAAAGATAAAACAAAATACTTTACCTCTGCCTCTTATTTCTATAATGAAGGCATTGTCAAGAATACCGATTTCAAACGTTTCAGCTTCCGGGTTAACCTCGACCAGGAACTGGCCAAATGGGCAAATATGAGCGTGGGATTAAACTACATAAACAGTGCAGCCGACGAAAAACCCGATGGTAACTCGTTCTACTCTCCGATGAACTCGGTAACCATTATCGGTAATTTTCACAACATCTGGCAGCGCGATGCATTGGGTAATTTGCAGAGAGTGGGTGAACGGCTTCGCATAAATCCGGTTTCGGTAATAGAAGATTTTAAACAAAGGCAGGAAACCAACCGGTTGATCGCAAGCGCCAAATTAAAAGTAAGACCTGCAAAGGGCTTAAGCTTTGATTACACGCTGGGCATTGATAATTATGGCCAACGCGGTACCACTTATATGCCTCCTTTTGCATATGCTGCCAATACAGCCTTCTTTGGTGGTGGCGCCAACCTTGATCCTGCATTGAATGGTTATGCCAGTAATGGCGCCAATACTTTCTTTCAGATAAATCACGAAGTAAATGGCACCTATCAGGCAGATATCACTGATGACTGGGCGTCGACTACCCAGTTAGGTTATTCAGCACAATACGAAAAAAATAACCTGAGCATCTTGCAGGGAAGGGGTATGACATCGTTCATTGAAACAGTGAACAGCGCCAGTACACAACTGCCAGGTACTGATTACCGTTCCGAGTTTTCTATCTCAGGCGCTTATCTGCAACAGAATTTTAAATTCAAGGATCAGTTATTTGTCACCGGCGCTGTACGGGTTGATGGATCGTCGGTATTTGGTGAAGACGAGCGCACCCAGGTATATGTAAAAGCAAGCGGCAGTTACCTGTTATCAGAAACCGATTTCTGGCATGCACTGCCCCTGGCAAAATGGTGGAATGTAGCCAAGATACGGGTGGCTTACGGGGAATCGGGTAATATGACAGGTATTGGTCCTTACGATCGGTTTAACTCCTTTGCTACGAGTTCTTTCCTGGGCAGAACGGCTTTATTTAGCGAAGCCGGTTTAACCAATCCCAGGATAAGCCCCGAACGGCAAAAAGAACTGGAAATGGGAACCGATCTTTCGTTTTTTGCCAACCGCCTCGGTTTGCAGTTTAACTATTATAGCAAAAAAGTAGATCATTTACTTCTCAGACGTAATATTGCGCCCACCAATGGTTATTCCAGCCTGCTGGATAATATTGGCGCCCTGGAGAATAAAGGCTTTGAAATCCTGTTAACGGGCACACCTGTGAAGAATAAAGACTGGAGCTGGGATATTACTGCTATCTATAACCACAATCGCAACAAAATAGTAAAGGTTGGTCAGGCAGCTTCATTAAGTACCAATGCAGGCGCCCCAATCTGGTTAATAGAAGGACAGCCGGTGGGTATTTTTTACGGAACATTTTTCGCAACAGATGCCAATGGCAACCAGATTAAAAATGCTGCCGGGCTTCCACAAACAGAAAGAGGGGTCAAACAAACCGATCCCCTGAAATATACCCCACAACGTGATGCCAACGGGTTACCAACAGGTGATGCATTGTTAAAAGTAATTGGAGATCCTAACCCTGATTATACCGCTACTTTGGTAAATGAAGTAAGCTATAAAAAACTGGGGTTACGCGTACAGTTCGATGCGGTACAAGGTGTAGATGTATGGAATGCCGATTTCAGAACAAGACAGGGGGTAGGCAATGGCAAGGTAGCCGAACAGGAAGACCTGGGTCAGGTGCCACGCGGCTATATCAACAGTGTGTACCAGATTGAACAATGGCGCGTTGATGATGGTTCCTTTGTAAAACTGCGTGAAATAAGTTTGAGCTACCGTTTAGGGAAAGTAAAAATCTTTAATGACCTTACCTTCAGCCTTAGCGGCCGTAACCTCATTTCGTGGGATAACTATAAGGGATATGACCCCGAGGTGAATTCAGGCGGACAAAGCACTTTGTTACGGGCTATTGATTTTGGTACCGTTCCTATTCCCCGTACGTTCAGTTTTAACATTACCGCTAAATTCTAACACCCAAATTTGATTTTATGAAGCTGATAAATATAAAATATTCAACCTGTTTTATTGTGATGGCGGTGATGCTGCTAACCGTTGCCTGTAAAAAAGATTATTCCGATCCCAACAGGGCTGTGGCAGGAGATGTGGTTAAAACGCCCATCGGATTAACCGGTTTGGTAATAGGCTTACAAAAGAACTATACGGCTACCCGTGCTGGTGCTTTATACAACCTTATTGCAACTGACGGATTTCTCACAAAGCAATTGGTCATCATTAACCAGGGAAATACGGCTGAATACCAGTTTTACCAGGGTGCTGAAAAGGTATTAAACACCAATTCCATCGTGGTATCATTCTGGACTAACTGTAACAAAATAATCTTCGATGCCAACAACGTGCTTACTTATGCACCGCAACTGGGTGATAAGAATTATGCCAGCGGATTGATTGCTTATGCCAGTATCTTTAAAGCTTTGGCACTTGGCAATTTAGCCATGTACTGGGAGAAGATACCCGATACAACCGGGCCGGTTGTAAATTTCATTCCCAATACAGAAGGGTATACCCGGGCATTGAATGTGATTAACACTGCCATTAATACCGTTAATGCCGATTCGATCAGTGGATCGTTTCTGGCGAATATTCCTGCAGGAATTAATATAATGAACACACTGCATGCATTGAAAGCACGCTTCTCTTTGTATACAGGAAATTATGCACAGGCACTGGCAGAAGCAAATACCGTAGATCTAACTAAAAAATCGACATTCAACTACGACGTGGTTACGCTAAACCCGATCTTTGAAACGGCCACCTCTACCAACAACGTATTTCAACCAATGGATTCCATTATGGGGTTACCACCTGTGTTGGCGCCAGGTCTTGCCGATAAACGGGAACCGTTTTATATAGCTATCAATGCAGGGCCCCGCTATCGCCTCAATGGATTTTTTGCAACCTCTGTTGGCTCCATTCCTGTTTATTTACCCGGTGAAATGACGTTGATAAAAGCGGAAGCTTATGCCCGCCAGTCGACCCCTGATCTGGTAAATGCACTCATAGAATTAAATAAAGTGATCACCAAGCAGCCAGCCAGTGATCCGTTCGGGGTGGGAGCAGGATTGCCACCAGATGCAGGTCCGTATAACCAGGCAGAGTTGCTCGATCAGATCTATCGTCACCGGGCTATTGAATTATATCTATCAGGTTTGCGGCTGATAGACCAGCGCCGGTTTAACCGGCCTGCTGGTGAACGCACGCGTAATTATCTCCCTTATCCCAATGTTGAGCACAATGGCAATAGCAACACGCCCGATGATCCTGCTTTTTAATAAAAAATAACAGATCGGTTTTAAGAAGAACCCTGCTGCCACCAACAGCAGGGTTTTTTATTGATGTTCGTCAACTAATGGAATCTGTTAGAGGAGGTAATTAAAATATGTATATATTTAATTATAAGTTGTTTGCAAGGAAAGGCAAATTAATATTATCAAAGAAATGTATTTAACGAGGATGCCTGCGACCGGACAATAATAATGTATTTCGATCTCCTGCGGTTGCAATGATTGCCTATTTTTGCCCTCTATGACAATTTACTCCATAGGATTAACGGCCGCCCTGCTCACCACAGCGGCTTATGTTCCACAGGCTTATAAAACTATCAAAACCAGGTCTACCCGGGACCTGTCAATAGTTACTTTTTCAATGCTTTTTTTGGGAACAATTCTTTGGTTCATTTATGGGTTGTATATTCACGATACGCCCATTATCCTGGCCAACGGGGTCACGGCCACATTGTCGGGCATAATTTTTTTTCTAAAAATCGGGTCTTTAAAACAAAGAAGACGCAGATAAAAAATATTACATGAATTTCAGAGAAGCCTCTTTATCCGATATACCGCAACTGTCAAAAGTAAGATTGGCCGTAAAGGAAAATGCCTTGAACAACCAGGCATTGGTCACCGAACAGGATTATGTAGATTATTTGTCGAAACGTGGCAAAGGTTGGGTGTGTGAGATGGACAACCACGTTGTGGGTTTTGCCATTGGTGACCTGGAAAAACATAATGTGTGGGCATTGTTTGTGCAACCTGATTTTGAAGGACAGGGAATTGGCCGCGAACTGCTGATCATGTTGTTAGACTGGTATTATAGTCAAACCACCGATACTATCTGGTTAAGTACAGCCCCCAACACGCGCGCTGCCGACTTTTATAAAAGTTTTGGCTGGAAGGAAACCGGTAAAATGCCCAATGGAGAATTGAAGTTTGAATTATCTGCTGATGATTGGGGCGTATAAGTTAATGTGCAAATAGGAAAATGTAAGATTGCTGGTGAGCGTTGTAAGTTGAAGTGGACTTAATGTAAGTTGACGTGCACCACAACTTACAACGCACGCAACTCAATCTATTGTTCCCAGAATATTAATTACAGCCTGGTGAACTTTCCCTAACTGTTCGTCAGTTATACAAAACGGCGGCATAATGTAGACGGTATTACCCAGCGGACGCAAATAAACGCCCTGTTCCAATGCTTTGCGGGTAACATCCATGCCTATCGTGTTCAAATATCCATCACGGCCCGATTCAATTTCAAATGCCATGATAGTGCCAATAGATCGCACATTCTTTACCCGCGTTTCAAAACGTTTATCTGTACTTAATTGCTGAACAAATTGTTGTTGCTGCCGACTGATGCGTTCTATTTGTTGCTGGCAATCATTCTTCAGCAATAGATCCATACTGGCCAGGGCAGCCGCGCAGGCGAGGGGGTTGGCCGTGAAGGAGTGCCCATGGAAAAATGTTTTGGTGCGGTCATCATCAACATACGCGCTGTGAATGTTGTTTGTACAGGCCGTAACACCGAGCGCCATGGTGCCGCCGGTAAGTCCCTTCGACAAACAAATAATATCCGGTTTTTCTTCCACATACAAACTGGAAAACAATTTCCCGGTTCTGCCAAAACCCGTCATTACCTCATCGGCAATACAGATCACATCATGTGCATGGCATTGCTGTAATAATTTATTCAGGGCTGTTGCATCGTACATATTCATGCTGCCAACACCCTGTAACATGGGTTCATAAATAAAGCAGGCTATTTCATCCCAGGGGCCATCGTATAAAGGAGCCTCTTTAGCAGGGGCATCGGTAAAAATAACGTCGAACAGTTTATCCTGGAAGGCAAGGGTGAACACACTGCGGTTGCTAAGGCTCATGGTGCCAAACGTATCGCCATGATACGAATGGTTAAGCGCCAGTATTTTATTTCGTTTGCTGTTGCCTTTGTTCCACCAGTATTGCAGGGCCATTTTAACACCCACTTCCACCGCGGTGGAACCATTATCGGAATAGAATACTTTGGCAAAATTTCCCGGCAATATCTCCAGCAGGCGCTCAGCCAGCCGTACCGCCGGTTCATGGGTGAACCCGGCAAATATTACCTGTTCAAGGGTTTTTGCCTGTTCATATATTTTTTCGGCGATATATGGGTTGGCGTGTCCATGAATGGTGACCCACCAGCTGCTGATGGCGTCAATGTAGGCATTTCCGTTCTCATCAATAATATAAGTTCCGTCACCTTTTACCACCGGAATGGGTTCTGGCATCGACTTCTGCGGCGTGTAGGGATGCCAAACTGCTTTTTTATCTCTTTCAATAAGTGTTGCCATAGGGTCGCAAAGGTAATCGGCAATCGGCAATCCGCAATCGGCAATCCGCGTCGCGGCATCTTTGCCCTTTGCCTTTTGCCCTTTGCCTTCTGCCAGTTAAATATTTGAAATAATCAGTATTTCAGTATAGTCGAATAAGTTATAAAATTGCATTTTATACAACTGGTGCAACGGTAGGACATCGATTATTGTCACCACATTACAAGAAATGGATTATAACAGGCTGGTAAAAGATTGTTTGAAGGGGCTGCCGGAGGCCCAACGACAGCTCTATGAGCATTTTGCTGAGAGTATGTTGGGGGTGTGCTATCGCTATACCAAGTCTGTTGCCGATGCAGAGGATGTGCTGCAGGAAGGGTTTATAAAAATATTCCGCAACCTGCACCAGTTTAAGTTTGAAGGGGAATTAGGCGGCTGGATCCGCCGGATCATGGTGAATACAGCATTAAACTATCTTAAAAAGAACAGCCGGTATCAAACTGATCTATCCTTTCCTGAAACAAGCCTGCACCCGGTGTCAGATGATAACCCCGAAGTGACACTGCAGGCAAAAGATCTGGCTGAGCTGATCCGCCAGTTACCAGCAGGCTATCAAACGGTTTTCAACCTGCATGCTGTTGAAGGATTTTCACATGTAGAAATTGGTAAAATGCTTGGTATCAATGAGGGAACTTCCCGGTCACAATATGCCCGTGCACGTGCGTTATTGATAACGTGGTTAAAAAAAACGAGCGTAGAAACAAAAAAGGAAACGTATGTCCGACCATGAATTTGAGAAACAGGTACATCAGAAGCTGCAGGAGCTAAAGCTGCGTCCTTCTGATGGGGTATGGATGGAGGTGGAAAGAAACATCCGTCAGGGTAAAAGCCGTCGCCGCTTTATGTGGTGGTGGATGGCCGCGCTTTTTGTTGGCTTAACTGCCGGTGGCTTTATACTATATAATTATACAGCTCAAACGCATAGTAATACTGCTGCTATAGCTGTGAAAAAAACTGAAACCCCGTCAAATACCAAACCCGCTGAAACATCATCCAATTCTACTAAACAAACTACTACTATACAACCGGTAACTGAGAATACAACAGCAGGCAAAGAAAAAGCCGGCAATCATTCATTAGCTCAAAACAGCCAACAGGAACCAACTATTGCATCACCGGTAATTTCTCCTTCAGCATCAAATAATAAACAACCGGTTATTACATCTGCTGAAAACAGCACCAATACCAAAACAGCTATTAATAAAAATAAAAAGCCGGTTCAACAACCGCTTGCTTATAATACCGGAAATACAAACCCGGTTGAACCGGTCAATACCACTAAGCCAGCCTATGAAAAACAGCGTACTGGCAAAAAGAAAGGCAGGGGCGAAGAGATCGTAATGACAGCGATGGCTGAGCAACCCCAAACAATGGCAACTGTTGAGCGGGCGAAATCAGATCCGAATGCGTTGAACAGCATCATGCCTACGCGGATAAATAACCTGGATAGCGCTATTTTTACCAACAAAGCAGTCTCCATGCCATTTAAAACGGTGGCTCCTCCAATGATGCCCCTTACAGGGCCAGTTACCGGTCTTTCAAATTCGCCTATTACCCGCAGAAAAACTTCTTTATGGCATTGGGGTGTTGTGGCCGATGCCGGTTATTCGCGCATTGCTGAAAGCAAACTGTTTCAGTTAAAAGGGTTGTTAGGAAAAGAAAAATATTATGCTGAAGACCTGTCGGCCCGCAGCAATGCCAGCCCAAGTACCAGCAATAATCCCCCTAACTATAGTAGCAATGTCAATAATCAATTGGTAAACTGGTCGGCTTATACGGCGCCGCCCAAGAAAGCTTCACCCATCCAGGCTGATAAATCTTTTTCATTAGGCGTATTTGTTCAACGCACGGTGTCACCACGATTAAAACTATCGCTGGGCCTGGAATACTCTTATATAAGCGTTCATACGCAGGTAGGGCAAAAAATTGTGGCGCCCAATAATCCCATTGTTGTGAATATAGGTACTTCGCAGGCTGCCCTTGTAAAGGAATATTATAAATATCCGGGTACTGATACCGCACAGGCCATCAGCGCGGCTGCTTATTACCAGGGGCTCACCTACAGTCAGAAATATACCTATCGTTTTCATTATCTCGAAATTCCATTAACAGTAAACTGGCAAATCAATAAAGGAAGAAGGTTGCCACCGTTCCAGTTGGAAGGCGGTTTTTCCATGGCCCGTTTGCTGTCGGTTGATGCATTGCATTATGAAGGCTTAAAAGGCGTTTACTATAAAGACAACGATCTGTTCAATAAAACCCAGTTCAATTTTGTGGCCGGCCTCAGTGTTGGTTTATTACAACGGAGCAAACATCCCCTTTGGGTTGGACCTAATCTGCGCTATGCACTCAATGGATTAGTTAATAAAGAAGTCTCAACCGGACAGTATGCCTGGTCAACCGGCATTAGTATAAAAGTGTTACTGGGCAAATTATAAAGATATTCAGCGAAAATTACAGGAAGAGGCAACGCTTGATTTCTGACGTTTGTCAGTAATAAAAAACTAAACTTATGAAACGACATCTTATGTCGGTTTTACAGTTAGGGATAACTGTAATACTAACCGCCTTTTTGTCGGGTTGCGATAAAGAGAAAGTAACCCGCTCGTATACGTGGTATACACCTGTTTACAGAACGCTTCCTGAAGTACGCGCCGAAATGAAAACCAGCCCGGCAAGACCTGTAAAAACTCCCGGCAAAATATACATTTATCACAATTACATTTTCCTTAATGAGTTTGATGAAGGTATTCACATTTTTGACAACACGAATCCTTCATCACCAAAGAACATCGCCTTTATTCCCATTCCCGGTAATCAGGAACTGGCTGTGAGGGACAATGTTCTATTCACCGATTCATACAGCGATCTGGTAAGTTTTGATATCAGTGATCCAAAAGCTGTAACTGCCATAAAGTTTACAGATAATGCTTTTCCATATCGTAATGCCTTTTATAGTTATACTGCTCTTAATGGTACACGGCCTTCTATCCCCGATTCCATTAAAGTAACGGTAAGCTGGATACGCCATGATACAACAGTTTCCTATAACCCCAGTCCGAACATTTATTATGATTTTATAGCAATGTCCGGTTCCAGCGCTCAGCCTGGAAAAAGCAGCACAGGCCAGGGTGGGTCCATGGCGCGGTTCACACTCATCAATGATTATCTTTATACCGTATCTACCAGTGAACTGTATGCATTTAATATTGCCAACCCCAGGGAACCCAAATATGTGAACAAGACTGTGATAAATAATCAGGCCATAGAAACAATATATCCTTTTAAGAACAAACTGTTCATAGGATCGAACCAGGGGATGTTCATTTATGACGTGTCAACGCCGGGTAACCTGGTTAAAGAAGGTCAGTTTGTTCATGCCCGTAGTTGCGATCCCGTCATCGCCGATGATACCAGGGCCTGGGTTACCTTACGTACGGGTACATCCTGCGGCGGTAATGTAAACCAACTGGAAGTGGTAAATATAGAAAATATGGCAAACCCTACTTTAATAAAGCAGTATGGCATGACGAATCCCTATGGCCTTGGTAAGGAAGGAAATATATTATTCGTTTGTGATGGTAAAGATGGAATAAAAGTGTACGATGCTGCCGATGCCAATGACCTGAAGCTGATAAAGAGAATAGACGGTATGGAACCTTATGATGTAATTGCCTCGAACAATATAGCCCTGGTAGTGGCGAAAGACGGATTGTATCAGTTCGATTATTCCAATGCCAATAATATCCGTTTGCTCAGTAAAATAGGCTTAGAATAATATCCGGATATGCAAAAAAGATCATTACTACTATTCATAATGCTTACAGGATCGATTCTTATAACCTGTGCACAGGTTGAAAAACAGGTACAGTCCCGAAAAGGCTGTTCCTGTTCTTTTTCTTCTATTAACCAGGCGGGGATCCTGAACGGGGCAAAGGGCGCTTATTACCAGTTGCAAACCATTAACGGGATCAAATATAAAACCTGGTTTGCCGGAATAGGAGTGGGCGTAGATCCCTATTCCCGCACCGGCTATCCGTTGTTCTTTGATCTGCGAAAAGATTTCCTGAATAAGAACGCCACTCCTTTTTTATATGCTGATGCGGGGGCTCATATTGTAAAAGATAAAAATGATCAGATAAATAATTGGTATGAAAATGTTTACCGGAATGGGGCATATACTGATGTGGGAATAGGCTATAAGTTTCCTGTTCTTTCAAAATTCCAGGGGGTGATCAGTGCGGGTTACAGCTATAAGTACGTAGAGCGAAAGAGTGTATTCTCAGGCAGCAACTGCCCATCGGGACTGTGCTATGATAATTATGAAACGTACAAAAGTTATTTGCACCGGGGAACCATAAAACTCGGATTTCAGTTTTAACAGGTAAGCTCAGCCTTTCAGGAATTTTATATTTCGTTGTATGCCCTGAAATTTGGCCCGCTTTAAAGGCGAGTGACGGAAGATCTGTTTGAAGGCTTCTTCGGTTAAGGATTCCCATTCTTTGGTAGTGAAGTTCAATATCTCGGGAATGGGTTTGAAGCCGGCTTCGCTGGTTGGTTTGGCAAACCTGTTCCAGGGACAAACATCCTGGCAAACATCGCAACCAAACATCCAGTCGGCAAACTGTCCTTTTTTATCGTCGGGCAGTAACAGGTCCTTTAGTTCAATAGTATAGTAGGAAATACACTGGCTGCCATTGATCACTTTGCCTTCGGTGATAGCGCCGGTAGGGCAGGCCTCTATACAACGGCGGCAGCTGCCGCAATAATCTTTGGCGATAGGATCATCATATTCCAGTTCAAGATCAACAATGAGTGTAGCTATGAAAAAGAACGACCCCTGTTGTTTGGTGATGAGGTTGCCGTTTTTGCCTATCCAGCCCAGTCCGCTGCGGTGGGCCCAGCTGCGTTCCAGTACAGGGGCCGAATCAACGAAACCCCTTCCCTGAACTTCGCCAATATGTTCGTTGATGAGCGCCAGCAGGGTATGCAGCTTTTTTTTGATCACTTCGTGGTAATCGTTCCCAAAT